>NZ_JBUDSQ010000025.1:0-44748 GCF_054921335.1 Desulfoplanes sp.
ATTGTCCATAAAAAATATTGGTTCACTGTTGTCGTACATAAAAAAAGAGCGAACAGAATGTTCGCTCTTTTTTTATGTACGACATATATTTTTTTTCAGTCAAACGTACTGATAAAATGTCATGTCTATTGATTTGTTGGTAAAATCTGTATGTCTCATTCCTGACGCAGGGATCTGCATCCGAATCCTCCCCAGGCCTGTTGGACAACGCCGATGACCATGAAGGCATCCGGATCGAGACGGGCCATGGCGTGTTTGAGGTCGCCGACCTGGGATCTGCGGACCATACAATAGACCATGGTCCGTTTTTGGCCGGTGTAGCCCCCGGTGGAATCCCACATGGTCACCCCCTGCCCCAGTTCTTTCATGAGCCCCCAACGGATGATCTCGGGCTGGTTGGTGATGATCATGGCTGTACGGAACTGGCTCGCCCCCTCGATGACAAAATCCGAAACCATGCCTGAAAGCAGGAGGGTCAAAAAGGCGAGCAGGGCCAGCTCCCATTCAAAGACGATCCCGGCCAGGGCGATAACGGCCACGTCCGTGTACATGACCACCTGACTCATGGGGAATCCGGTCTTGCGGTGCCAAATCCTTGCAGGGATGCTCGTCCCGCCGATGGACGAACCCGCCCGGTAGATGAGCCCCATGCCCAGCCCGTAAGCGATGCCCGAATAAATGGCGGCCAAGAGTTTGTCATGGGTGATCGGGTAGGGATGGATTGCCAGAGGAAGAAAGTGGTTGAAAGCGTCGGCCCCAAAAGAAAACGTCAAGACGGCCACAAGGGACGAACAGACAAAGGGCCATTTACCAAGCTGGAAGTATCCCCAGACAAGCAAGGGAAGGTTCGCGACCAGGAAAAAGACCCCGACCGGGAATCCCGTGTAATGGTTGACGATAATCCCAAGCCCGCTGACGCCTCCGGCCGCCAATTTGAACGGAACCTGGAAGAGAACATAGCTCCCCGCGGCCAAGGCGGCACCGGCCAGGACCATCAACTGGGTCACGGCCAGACGCTGTACCTTGGTCCAGGTCGGCAGTTCCAATCGGCGTTTGGCCCGTTCCTTGTGATTGATCTTTCGTTCCTTACGTCTCTTGATTTCTTGCGTAATATTCATGTGTGTTACCTATCAGAGGAAAAGAGGTGTTTCAAACCTGTCCTGTCCGTACATGTTGGCGGGAATCGCGCTGGGATCCCCTGAATGACTGACGCGGCACGCCCCCCTACATCTCGAGTACGAACCTTGCAAGTATATTTTTTGCTCGACCGTAATAACTATTCGATCTGCCGTATTTTCGGTAACGTACTGTCATTTTATGTTTTTTTTATACCCCCTCATGTCCCGATACTTCTACCATCCGTGAAGGGTGGATATATTCCGGAATTCCAGGAAACACCGGCCCCTTGTGGATGTCCCAGAAAAAATGTCCACCGGAATGGAGCGCGTAATGGGTAGAAATATTTTTATTGTCGGCACGGACCCATTCAATATGACTGAAATGAATGGTCTGAAAAAAAGTTCCTCGTACCACTACTATTCGCTGATCGGCACCAGGGATATCAAATGCGTTGACCGGTTTGACGTGCTCAGCTTTCTCAAACGCTACCACCATCGATTGGCAGGATTCCAAGAGTCCGTGGACGCCATTGTCGGATACTGGGATTTTCCGGTCAGCACTATCCTTCCGGTCCTGAGAAAATCCCTCGGCCTCCCGGGTCCGACACTGGAGGCGGTTCTGGGATGTGAACACAAATATCTCGGCCGGGTCCTCCAAAAAGAGGTCGTTGGGGAAATGGTCCCGGATTTTTGCGCCGTCGATCCCTTCAGCCCACATCCCGACTGCAAACTGGACTTTCCCTTCTGGATCAAGCCGGTCAAATCCGTATGTTCCCATCTGGGATTCCGCATTGGATCCCGTGAAGACTTTGAAACCAGTCTGGGGATCATCCGCAAGAACATCTATCGGTTTGCCCAGCCCTTCAATATCTTCATGGACATGGCCGGTCTTCCCCCATCGATCCACAAGGTGGACGGGAACCACTGTATTGCCGAGTCGTTGATTTCCCAAGGACGCCAATGCACGCTGGAGGGATACGTGCTCGATGGTATTGTCCGTGTCTACGGCACGGTCGATTCCATCCGTGACGATGATCATCCCTCGTGTTTCACCCGGTACCAATACCCCTCGGCCCTCCCCCGGGAAGTGCTCGAAAGGATGGAGGCGGCCACCGCAAGGGTCATGACCCATGTCGGGTATATGGACTCCCCGTTCAATATCGAGTTTTATTGGAACGAGACCGATGATGCCATCCGCCTTCTGGAAATCAATACCCGGATCTCCAAGTCCCACTGTCCCTTGTTCCGCCTGGTGGATGGGGAATCCAACCATGCGGTGATGATCGATGTCGCCCTGGGAGAGGAACCCGGATTTCCCCATAGGCAGGGAGCGTTTTCCCTGGCGGCCAAATTCATGCTCCGCTCCTTTGAAAATGGCGTGGTCCGTCGGGTTCCCGGCCCCGAAGATGTTCAAAAACTCAAAAGACGTTTTCCGGAGGCACAGCTCCTCATCCAGGTTCGTCCCGGGCAGATCCTTTCCTCACTCCGGGAACAGGACAGTTACAGCTATGAATTTGCCGTGCTCTACCTCGGGGCGGACTCACAAGAGGAACTTGTCCATAAGTATCGGGAGGCCCGGTCGGTTCTTCCCTTTGTCATCGAGACCAGAGGAGGTGGGCATGCGTATTGTCCGTGATTTCCCCCATAAAGTGGTCGTGCACGAAAATATGTGGATAGGCTTGGACGATGGGACCCGGCTGGCCGCGCGTGTCTGGTTGCCGGAGGATGTCGGCAGGGAAGGGGTTCCGGCCATTCTGGAATATATTCCATACCGTAAGCGCGATTCCATGCGCAGCCGGGACACCCAGATCTACACCTATTTCGCGGGCCATGGATACGCCGGCGTACGGGTGGATATACGGGGGAGCGGTGATTCGGGGGGGGTGCTCGAGGACGAGTATCTTGCCCGGGAACTCGAAGATGGGCTGGCCATTCTCAGATGGCTGGAAAAACAGCCGTGGTGCAATGGGCGGGTCGGGATCATGGGGATCTCCTGGGGGGGATTCAATGGACTGCAACTGGCATCCATGCGTCCACGCCAGTTGGGGGCCATCATCACCGCCTGCTCCACGGACGACCGGTTCGCCGACGATGTCCACCGCATGGGCGGGTGTCTTCTCGGGGACAATCTTTCCTGGGCCTCGACCATGTTCGCCTACAATTCGTGTCCCCCGGACCCGGCGATTGTCGGGGATTGCTGGCGCGATATGTGGCTGGAACGGCTGGAGGGAAGTGGACTGTGGTTGGAAAAATGGCTGGGTCACCAGCGGAGGGATGAATATTGGAAACACGGGTCCGTGTGCGAGGATTTTTCCGCCATCACCTGCCCGGTCATGGCCGTGAGCGGATGGGCCGATGGATATTCCAACGCGGTGTTCCGTCTTCTTGCCGGACTCGATGTGCCCCGCAGGGGATTGATCGGACCGTGGGGGCACAAATATCCCCACCTGGGAACGCCGGGACCGGCCGTTGGATTTTTGCAGGAGGCCGTACGCTGGTGGGATACCTGGCTCAAGGGAGTGCGTACCGGCATCATGGACGAGCCCATGCTCAGGGTGTGGATGCAGGAGAGCGTGCCCCCGACAACACAGTATTGCTACCGGCCGGGACGTTGGGTGGGGGTCGACGGATGGCCGTCTTCAGCCGTGGTTACGGAAAAGTATTGTCTGACTCCGGGAAGAATGCTCGTCCGTGCCGACCAGGCCGATAAAGAAGCCCATCCGGTCCAATCCCCTCTGGGATTGGGGCTGTTCGCAGGAAAGTGGTGTTCCTATGCCGATGCCCCGGATCTGCCCCATGATCAACGTCAGGAAGATGGTGGGGCCTTGGTCTATGACAGTCCCCCCTTGGACGTCCCCCTGGAGATCCTGGGCGAGCCGGTCATGGTCCTGGATATCGGATCCAACCGTCCCGTGGCCATGCTCGCTGTCAGGCTCTCGGATATTCGGTCGGACCAGCAAACAACCAGGATAACCTACGGGCTGCTCAATCTTACCCACCGTGACGGTTCGGAACGACCGGTTCCCCTGGTTCCGGGCGAGCGGTACCGGGTCCGCATCCATTTAAACCACATCGCCCACCGGTTCCCGGCGGGGCATCGGATGCGCATAGCCATCTCCACGTCGTATTGGCCCCTGGCCTGGCCCGCTCCCGGTCCGGCGCAGGTCGTCGTCCATACGGGGAGCAGCGGTATTCTTCTTCCGGTTTTCCAGAACACCGGAAACGGGGACCGGCGGCTACGCGACCTGGGCTCGCCCGAGGCGGCCCCGCCCCTGCGTATGGAGACATTGCGGCCTGAAGAACACAATTGGAGCGTTCTCAGGGATTTGGCAGCTGACGTGTCCACGTTGAAGGTCATCAACGACAACGGGGTCAAACAGATCAGGGAGATCGACCTGGAACTGGGACGGAGTGCCCGGGAATGGTATGTCTATACCGGAAATGACTTCAATTCGGTCATGGGAAAAACCGTTTGCGAACGTCGCTTCAGACGCAAGGATTGGAATGTGCGCACAAGGACCCAAACCGTACTCACTTCGACCCGGACGGATTTCCACATTCGGGCGGAACTCGATGCCTATGAAGAGGACGCCCGAGTGTTCTCAGAGAACTGGATCGTCACCATACCCAGGGATTTGGTGTGAACGGAACGGAGGCGGGAGGAACGGAGACGGGAGGAACGGAGGCATCGGCTGTAGAGAGACACGGCACGCCTTGTCTTGGTTGTTGCAGGAACATAAGAGGCGTGGTCCAATCGCATGTTTGTACCCCCAAGGATCCCCTTTCCGTTTGGAAGGGGGATCCTTGAGGGGGTATACCCTACGGTGAGGGAGTATCATCCGCATTGTCCCCAAGGGAACTCCATGGGTGTCTTACGAATATCCATCCAGGACCTTGAGAATATCCTGCCCCACCCGGACGCAGTCTTTGGCGTCGATATTGGCAAGGGCGACCCGAAGCGACCATTCCGGCCCGGCAAAACCCCGGCCTGGGAGACAGATCGTTGCCTGGTTGTCGGCAAGTCGGAAGAGAAAATCCAGGGGATGGCCTTTGGTCATTGTGGCGGCAAAGGCTTTGCCCTTTTTCATTTCGGCCAATTTTTTGAGGTCTATCAGGGCGTAATACCGGGTCAGGTTGTTCCCGGTGGGTTCCTCGATCCCGAGCGCCCCGTACAGGGCAGACCATCTTTCCTTGAGAATGGCCATGATGTTTTTTTTGTATTCGAGCTGTGGGTCAAGGAGTTCAAACAGGGCGAACAGGGTCATGGCAACCTGCTGGGGGCAGGACAAGCCCCCGGTGTGGGCCAGGGCAACCTCTCTGGAGTCCATTTCCAGCCGTTCGAAAAATTTGATCTCCTCCGGGTTGGTAGAGGTGAGGCGATACCGCAGGTCGAGCAGGGCCTGGTCTCTTTTGGGCAATTTTTTGATGATCCTGTCCACCACGCTGTTCTCGTGGATCATGACAGCCCCCAGCCGCCAGCCGGTTACGCCGAAATACTTGGAAAAGGAATAGACCCCGATGATATTCTCGGGGAGATAGCGTCCAAAGGTGTCGAATGTATCCACAAAGCTGGCGTAGACCGTGTCCGATATGATGATCATATCGGGGTTGTGTTTTTTGATGGTCGCGGACATCCGTTCGATGGTGTCCGTGTTCAATGCAACCGAGGTCGGATTGGTGGGATTGACCATATACAGGGCCTTGACTGCCGGATCTTTCAGCTTGGACACTTCGGAATCATCGATCTGCCAGCCTTTTTCTTCGTCGCCGGAGACATACACGGTTTTCAGGTCATAATCGGCGAGCACCGGGAGTTCCAGGTACGGAGAAAAAACAGGAGTGACAATGGCCACCTTGTCGCCGGGATTCAATACCTTGTTGGCCTTAAGGGAATTGAACACATAGATCATGGCTGCGGTGGCTCCTTCCGTGGCAAAAAGATGGAAGGACCCTTTGGGGGGATGTCCGGAAAAGACGATCTTGGACAGATAGCGGTTCACTATATCTTCAACCACGGGTAGGATTCTGGGCGGATCAGGATAAAAATCCCCCTGGATCGCATCCACAAGCTCAAAGGCGATTTCATCGGGGGGCATATCGACCTTGCTCAGGACGAAATCCACGGCCTCTTTGAGGAATGCACCGCCTGGTTCATCGCGATGGGCATTAACGAATACTTTCAATCGATTGGCCAGTCCCTCTTTGTTCACCCGGTAGCCGATGTCGGGCTTATGCGAGCCGTTGGTTGATTCTGCGTCGGTGGCGGCAAAAAGCATGAGCAGTGCCGTGGCCTTGCGCACCGTGGTGTTCAGAAAGTCGGGATTGCCCCGTCCGGCGTTGAGAACCTCCATGCCCGGTTTTTTGTCGACGGCATCATGGGCACGCTTGATGAGCATGTTTTTTATCTCAAAAGGACTTTCCTCCCGAAGTGCGGCCCAGTTTTGATTGGTCTTGGCCACCTTGGCAACGACCGTGTCCGGATCAAGGCCGATGAGCATGGCCGCACTCGGCAGAGAAACTCCCAGAAGGGAAGCGTATTTGAGAAAATCCCGCCTGGATACATTGCCCTTCTGCGTTTCATGCGCCAGCTCGTTTAAAAAGGGATGCTTCGAGGAATCGGACATGGTTCACTCCTTGATGGTGGTTGGCACGGATATGGCGATACCCCAGCAAACGGGCTGGGGCCACCATGGTTCGACCCGTTTGTCATACATCCCTAATCCACCAATCCTTTCCATGCAACTGTCGAGTGGGGCAAGCAGGTTGCCATGTTTGGGGGCGGATTTTCGAAGAGCCCCGACAGCCACGGCAACGGCCTGAATCCTGGGCAATACGAAGGCGCTACCTGACGCCCCTTCGCAAGTCTAATACCATTTTTACTAAATTCTGGTCGAAGAAAAGCGGCTGGAAGGCGTTTCTACCTTGCGGAGCTGACTTTCCCAAAAAGAATCAGAACAAAGTACAAATGGTATAATTACTTGAGATCTTTGATTGAGTCAGTGAATGACCACATATTCCCTTCTGCGCACTATCCTCGATCCTGGGCGTAGCCGGCCCTTATCTGTTGGTCAGCCAGACCCCGGAGAGGGTCAGCGTACCTCCGACGAGCAGGGAGATATACACGGGTTCGCCAAGGATGACGGATCCGAGAATCACGGCAAAGACCGGGACCAGATTGATGAAGATCCCGGCCCGGGCCGGGCCGATGGTCTTGATGCCCTGGTAGTACCAGGTGAAGGCCATGCCCGTGGCGATGACCCCGAGGAAGAGAATATGGCCCCAGTCCCGGGGTATTGAACGGGCGATGTCGTTGAGGAGCCCATGGTGCAGGGCAAAGGGGAGGAGAATGGTGTCGCCGATGATGCATGACCAGGTCACCGCCTCCAGGGGATTGACGCGGCGCATGACCCGATTGCCGGCCAGGGAATAGACCGTCCAGCTGGCCACGCAGCCGAGGATGAACAAATCACCGGTGGACAGAGGGGACTGCAGGAGCGTCAGGGGATTGCCCTTGGCCAGAACAATGGACACCCCGGTCAGGGAAAGCAGGGTGCCGATGATTTTTTTTCTGGTGAGGGGTTCCTTGAAGATCAGGGCCGAAGCCAGACAGATAATCACCGGGATGCAGGCGATTATCAGGGCGGCCCGTCCAGCGGCGACAGTTTGCAGGCCGGAAAAGAAGAAGAAATTGTAGCTGAACACCCCGCTGATCCCCAAAAGAAGCAGCCCGGGAAAATCTTCTCGTCTGAAGGACGGAAGCCGTCGGTTCATCCGGCAGGACCAGAGAAACAGAAATATGGATGCGGCCAGAAACCGCAGGAACGCCGCTGAAAACGGCCCCATATCCTGGGCCAGAATCCGGCCGGAGATCCAGGTCGCTCCCCAGATGGATACCGAACCGAGCAGAAGAAAGTAAATACGCATGGATGAATACCGTTGTAAGGGGTAAAGATTGCCGGGATAAGGGGAGCCATAAAAAACAAGAAAATTCTATAAACGCTTGAACTTAAAACCTAAAACTTGAAACTATGGCTTGGCCGAATTCTGTCCTCTCCCATATCAAAAATACGGCCCATTCGGTTTGTCTGCCATGGGAACAACGGCATCGAAATACCGCTCGATTTTGTCCATGCGCCTTTTTTCCGTCCGGCTCAGGGAATCCGTGCCCAGGGTTTGGCCCTTGTAGCCGTTGGCAACAACGGTGTGGGCGTGATCGAGTACGGTGGCCATGGTTTCGGCCTTGCCGGCCTGGAGGTAGATGCTCATGTCGTTGATGATCAAAAGATCGACCCTGTCGCCGTTCACCAAACGGTTAAACCATGTTTCAATGTGGCCTCTATTTTCCCGGGCCAGGGTAATAATGTGTTTGGGCGAGGTTCCCATGAGTCTGGGAGGGTGGATGCCGCCCTTGAAGAGGAGGTCCGGGGTGGAGTGGTTGAAGATGACATGACCGCCTATGGGACCGCCCTGGGTGCGTCCCGAGAGTTCCATGGGGACGGTAGGTGCCATGTCAAGGACCGCGACGATGGGAGTGGACATCTTGTCCTGCATGCAGTCCCGGATTTCATCGCCCCAGTAGCCGGTCAACGTAGTCTTGCCCGTGTTCACCCCACCGGTGATGATCGTTCTACGCCCGATGAGTTGTTCAGTCGGGAGGACACCCTGTGCCGTCATGGCATTACTCCCAATTTGAGCATGATCCATCTTCCGGCCAGAAATGTGGTCAGCAGCAGACTGATAAGGCCGAGCACGTTGACCAGGATACCGTTGGCGTGTTCACCAGCCCAGGATTTCGAGTTCAGAAGAATCAGGTTCATACCGATGATCAGCGGGGTCCCGCACAATCCCAGGGCCAGCATGATCACGAGCATGATCAGCCAGCCGCCCGGGAGCAGGGGACCTGCCAGGCTGACCAGACATCCCGCCAGAATGGCCATTCTGGATTGTGGATTTGTGCGATCCTTGTTCCAACCAAACGCGTCGGCCAGAAAGAACCCACCCGCCATGAACGTCGGGGTGATGGTAGAGAGCACGGCCGCGGACAGCCCGACCAGAAATATGGGTCCGGCATAGGGACCTAGAACCGGTGTCAGTGCATGGGCCAGATCAAAGGCGGTTCTGATCTCGATGTCCCGGGGATGCAGCCAGGCCGCGCCGGTGATGAAAATGGCCGTGCTGTACAGGCCGAATGCCACAAACATGCTCAAAAAGGTGTCCATGGCGGCCAGGGGAAGATTCTTGGGGGACCATCCCCGCTGGTTCACGGTATAACTGTGCATGGCGATGATGGTGATGTGTACGGCCCCGCCCATGATGGCCGCCATCATCAGCGCGCCCTGTCCCTGGTTGGGAAAGGTCGGTACCAGTCCTGACAGCATGGCCCCGAGATCCGGTCTGACCTTGATGGCCGTGACCATGAAGCAGAGAACCACCAGGGATACAAGCCCCTTGCTCACCCTTTCCAGAAGACCGTACCCGCCCCGGATCAGAAGAAATCCCAGCAGTCCTGCCCAGAACACACCCCACAGCGGCGTGGCCAATCCGGTCACCAGTCCGGTCACCCCGACCAGGGCCTTCATCAATGCCGCAGCCGCCAGCCAGGTAGCCAGCAGGGCGTCGACCATGAGAATCAGGGCCCAGGTCCTTCCCCAGCGTTCCTCGACAATGCGGATGATCCCCTTTCCGGCAATGATCCCGGTCTTGGCGGCCATGTATTGGTTGATACAGGCCAACAGTCCACTGAGCACAACGACCCACAAAAAGGAATACCCAAAGGTCCCCCCGGCAATGGCCACGGAGGCCATGGTCGCAGGCCCGGCCGCCACCGCGCTGACGACCCAGGCCGGGCCGAATCGGCTGATGATACCGGCTGGAGGGGCACTTGCGGTATTCACTTTGGGTGCAGACATCGTGGTCATTCTTCATGCTCCTTGGTTATGCTCCATGGCAATCAAAAAAGCCGCCGTTCCATCAGGAAAGGGCGGCTGCAAAGGATCATGGATTGAGTCCATACAATCGCGGTTGACTGCACGTACCCCGAATGAACAGCCGCTTCCCTCCGCCGGTATTGCCCGGATCAGGTTCAAAGGGTCGTCCGGAATCGGACTCTCAGTATGAAACTCCCCTAGCGAACGGTCCGGATAGATGGGATGGGGATGGGATGTCAATGGGGGGGGGAGGGCGGTTTTAGGTTTTACGTTGTAGGTTTTAAGGGGAGGACGGGGGATAGCATAGTAATCTCATATGCATCGTGACCCGGTAGGGGCGGATTCCATATCCGCCCCTACCGGATTCCATATCCGCCCCTACCGGATTCCATATCCGCCCCTACCGGATTCCATATCCGCCCCTGGATCCAATTTCTGGTCCAGGATACCACCATACGTGGAGGAGATAACTTGGACCGCAGGTGGACTGTGAGCCCGGCGTACTGCGCACTACGCACCATGCCCCGCGTACGAGGCATCACACCTGCTCCAATTCTCTTCCTATCTCCTGCAGCGATTCCTCAGCCTCCTCGATGGCAAAGTCATCCATATACTCGGCCAGGGTGTCGCATTTTTCCCGGCCCACAAGGGCGGCCAGCGCGGGCAGGATCGTTTCCAGCGTCTTTCTGGCTCTGTCTAGATCCTCATCGAGCAGGGAGGCTATGGTCGCTACGTGGGCGCGGCATTCCCGGGGATCGGCGTCTACCGTCCCCTTGTCTTTACCGGTTTGGGAAGCTCCCTGCATGAGTTCGGACGCTCCGAGACCCGCAATCATCTGTTGCAGGGTATCTGCAAATTCCTCCCACAAGGGCTCGGGAATCTTCGCATCATTGGCAATGCATGTTTCCACCTCAGCAGCCAGGCCGGACAATCCAAGAGCTCCGATATTGGCTCCCACCCCCTTTATGGAGTGGGCGTTGCGCCGGGCGTCCTCCTTTTCCCCTTTGGCCAGCAGTTCCTGGATGGTGGCTTCAGCCCCGGCAAAGTCGCGGACAAAGGTGGTCAGGAGTTTGCGGTAGAGCTTGAGATTGTTGTTGGCCCGGGCACGTCCCTGTTCCGTGTCCAGGCCGGGGACATCGATCGTCAATGCCTGCGGTTCCTGTTCCCGGGGTGCAGCGGGATTTTCCGGCTGCCGGGTTTCCACTGTCCGTCCCGTCCATGCGGCCAGAGTGGCAAAGAGTTTGTCCGGGTCGATGGGTTTGGTCAGATAATCGTTCATGCCCGCGTCCATGCATCGCTCTTTATCTCCCTTGAGGGCATGGGCGGTCATGGCGATGACCGGGAGGGTGTCGAATCTTGCGTCCTTTCTGATATACCCGGTGGCCTCGAACCCGTCCATCTCAGGCATTTGCACGTCCATGAGGACCACATCCGGAATTTCCTGCTCCAAGGCCTTAAGCGCCTTCTTGCCGTCGGATGCCACGGACGTGGTCACCCCCGCGCTGTGCAGCCATTCCAGGGCCACTTCCTGATTGATGAGGTTGTCCTCGACCAGAAGGACCCGAACGCCGGTCAGATCCGCTACGGAAATATCTTCTTGCCGCCCTCCATTGTCCCCGGAGACCGCGTAGTCATGCCTGCCGAAGAGATCCATGATGGTGTCGAAGAGCAGGGACTGGTTCACGGGTTTGTGCAGAAACGCATCCAGAAATGTTTTGTCGGATTGCTGGATGAGGTCTTCGCGGCCATAGGCGGAAACCATGCACATGACCGGCATCTTTTCCAGTTTGAGTTTCTGCCGGATTTCCCGGGCCGTTTCCAACCCGTTGAGGCCGGGCATCTTCCAGTCCAGGATGACCAGATCAAAAGGCTTTGCTGTGTTCTCCAGAATCTTGAGGGCCTCTGTTCCCGATGAAGCCGTGACCGCCTCCATGCTGAACGCGGCAATGGACCCCTGCATGATGTCCAGGGCGGTCCTGTTGTCGTCCACAATGAGGACGCGCAGCCCGCGAAGATCCTTGGGGGGAGACAGGGCGATCTGCTGGTCGGCGGGCTGGCGGGTGAACACGGCACTGAACGAGAAACAGCTCCCCGCATCTTTATCGCTGGTGACCCCGATATCCCCGTCCATGAGTCGGCTCAATTGGCGGCAGATGGTCAGCCCCAGCCCGGTGCCTCCGTACTTGCGGGTCGTGGACCCGTCGGCCTGGGTGAAGGAGTCGAAGATGGTCTGCAACCGGTCGTCGGGGATACCGATGCCCGTGTCCTGCACGGCAAAACGCAATCTGATCTCGTCTCCGGTCAGACCTTCTTGGTCCGCATCCGGGGCCACCGAAATGGTGACCTCCCCTTCATGGGTGAATTTGAGGGCGTTGCCGGTCAAATTGATCAGGATCTGGCCGAGCCTAACAGGATCGCCGAGCAGGGCGCAGGGGGTCTCCTTGTCAATGGAGACCAGCAGCTCCAATTCCTTTTCATGGGCCGTATAGGCGAACATTTCCGAGATATTGGACATGACCTCGTACAGGGAGAACGTTACGGTCTCCAGTTCGAGCCGGCCCGCCTCGATCTTGGAAAAATCAAGGATGTCGTTGATCACAGCCAGGAGCGACTTGGAAGATATTTTGATCTTTTTTAGGTATTCCTCTTGGTTTGAAAGAAGATTGGTGCGCATGACCAGGTCGGTCAGCCCCATGATGGCGTTGAGCGGGGTACGGATTTCATGGCTCATGTTGGCCAGAAATTCGCTCTTGGCCTTGGAGGCCTCTTCGGCGGCCCGGCGTCTGGTTTCGGCGTGCTCCTTTTCCCGCCGTATGGTCACATCCTGGAGGGTTCCTTCGATGATCCGGTTGCCGGATTCATATTCCTGCACATGGGCGTTGATCTCGCCCCAGAAGACGTGCCCGTCCTTGTGCTTCATGCGCACCTGCATTGCCTGGACCTTCCCGGTTTCCTGCAGGGCCGCGATGACTGCCTGACGTTCTTCCGGATTTTCGTACATATCCTCGCCGATGTGGTGGATTCCGGCGGTCATCTCCTCGAAGGAGTCGTATCCCAGCGTAACGATCATGGCCTGGTTGGCGGTGAGTAGGGTCCCGTCCATGCTGGTCTGGTACATGCCTTCGGAGGCGTTTTCAAAAATATTGCGGTACTTCCGGAGCATACCGTCGAGTTCTTCGTGACTGGCCTTGAGATGGGCGGCCATGTCGTTCATGCTCACGGCAAGACCGGCAACCTCCCGGCCGACAGGGATGTCCAGACGCATATCCAGGTCGCCCGAAGCGATGCGTTCGGCCCCCTTTTGCATGGTTTTGAGCGGTTCCCCGATGCGTCGACCCAGCCATAACCCGGCCACCCAGATGAGGGGCAGACTCAGGCCGAAAATTCCCATGGCCAGAAACAGGATCTGCCGTTTGTAGGCCGCCAGGGTGGCCACGGAGATATCCAACCCCAGAATTGCCTTGCGCTGCCCATCGGAGCCGTACAGGGGGGTATATCCTGAAAGCCAGGTTCCCCATTGGTCGGTATAAAAATTGTTTTCTACAAATGTGTCGGACAAATGGGGAAACCGGCGTTGGAGAACAGGGCTGACATCCGTGTAGGGCTGGTCCACGGTCAACTCGAGTTCGGGATCGTCCTCGGCATCGACGATGAAATGGATGGAGCCGTCTTCATGGGCCCGCAGGGTGTAGACAAAGGCGATATCACTGGAAGCGTCCCGGATGGCCTGCAATGTTTCCTGGACCCTGTCATAGGTGGATGAACCGCTCTGTTCGGCATCGGTCAGGGTGGTCAGCAGGTCCACGTCGACCAATTGGGCAGACAGGGAAACGATGTCGCGGAGGCGGGTTCTGACATCGGATGTGACCTGTCTGGACGCGGCCCGGTACAGGGCAAAGGTAGTCAATGCAGTGATGGATACGGACAGGAGAAGAAAGACGATGGTCAGATAGTGTCCGATACTCAGACTGCGGAGGCGGGTGAAGGATGATTGTTTGTGCATAAGGGGGAGGGGTATTGGGGGTTCGGGGAGACTGCACGGACGGGACAGAAGATAGCCTCCGGTCACATTGATAGATTGTCGGTCCTGCCACCTAAAACATAAGGCTCTTGTTGGATTCCGGGGGCCTGTCTCTTCCTGGCCAAGTATCATTGAATCAGTACGACAACTGGCCTTCCAAACGAGTTTTTTCCTGGGAACGCCGAGCGTCTGCTCGGCGTTTCGAGCAACAGCTGAAGGGTACAGCTTTATACTGTCTGGCCGGCATCATCTGCCCTTGTTCCTGCCATGTAGTCAACGCAGTGCCGAGCAGACGCTCGGCGTTCCCAGGGGGGAGCGACCTTGCATTGTGAGTAGGCCCCCGAAACGCAATAAGAGCCAAACATAAAATCTCAAACCGTTTTTCATACCAGATCGATGCCGCGCAGGGTGTTTCTCCCCGTGTCCTTGGCCCCGTAGAGCATCTTGTCGGCCGCTTCCAGAAGGGTCGTTCCGGCCGTACCCTGTCGGGGGATGGACGTGGCCACTCCAAGACTCAGGCTGACGTATTCCGCAACGTCCGAGGCATCATGTCTGATGGCCAATTTGCCCACGTTTGTCTGGATCCGCTCCGCAAGAACCATGGCCTCGGCATGGGTTACATAGGGAAGAACAACGGCGAACTCTTCGCCGCCGTACCTGGCCACAAAATCCCCGGCCCGGCGCATGGACCGCTTGATCGCCCCGGCCACCTCTCGCAGGCAATCGTCCCCCCGTCCGTGGCCGTAGGTGTCGTTGTATTCCTTGAAGTGATCGATATCCATAAAAATGAGCGAAAGGGGGGTCCCGGTCCGGGTCGCCCTGTTCCATTCACTGGCCATGACCTCGTCGAAACGTCGCCGGTTGGGGATTTCCGTCAGGGCATCGATGAACGCAAATTGCTCCAGGAGTTCCTGCTTGCGTTTCAGGTTCAGATGCAAGCGGACCCGTGCCTTGACCATGGGGGGATGGAAGGGCTTGGTGATGTAATCCACGGCACCGAGGGCGAATCCCCTGTTTTCGTCCATGACTTCGGAAACAGCGGTCACAAAAATGATTGGAATATCCTTGGTGGCTGGATTTTCCTTGAGAAGTCCGCACAATTGGTACCCGTCGACATCGGGCATGAGAATGTCCGTGAGAATGAGATCGGGCGGAGAGTCGGATAGGGCGATTTTCATGGCCCTTGCGGCATTGACCGCGGCGGCGATACGGTACTCGCCCCGGAAGAGTTCCATGAGGAGTTCGATATTTTGTTTGTTGTCATCGACGATGAGGATTTTGGGCCTGGTATCATTCTGATCGGAAGAATTCATGTGGGTCCTGCACTTGTCGTGTTGGTGCTGTTGGAATGCCGAGGGAATGGAAAGCGACCATTCCGGATACATGCCGGGATGGTCACTCGAGAGAATATGATAGCAGAAGGTTGTCGTACGCCGATGGTAAGTATGATAATTACCACGGATCTTATGGCGGGCGCAACCGTAAATTGCCAGACAACTAGGCCAGGTGGCGTCCTGCTTCCACCTTCCACTCCCTGACCGTTTCCCGGACACCGGTTTCAAGGGGATGACCAGCCTTGAAATGTTCGGCAAACACATGCAGTCCCGTTGCCCCGCGGGGCGCAAAAAGTCCTTTGACACGGACCCACAGGGGATCGAGGGCCGTTATCATGTCCTCGAGGATCTGGTTGGTGATGGTTTCCATGAAGGATTGGTGGTTGCGGTACGCGAACATGTACAGCTTGAAGCTCTTGGACTCCACGATACGTTCGCCCGGAATGTATTCCACGACGATGGTCGCAAAATCGGGCTGCCCGGTCACGGGACACAGGGAGGTGTATTCCGGGAATTCGATGCTCACGATATAGGGGCGTTCGGGAAAGTTGTTCGGAAAGGTTTCCATGATCCCGGCGTCGGGGCCTTTTTGGACGTAGGTGGTCTCCCCTCCCCGGCCCAGGGTTTTGAGGTGATCGGTTGTATCGCAGCTTTTGCTGATTGACATGGACTGCTCCTTTGTTTTGACTTTTTCCAGACGTTCCGGCAATCCACTGACAGAATGTCTTTTGGTTTGAGGCCCCGCCTGGGACTGTTTTCCCTGAGCGGATCTTTGTTTTTTTGGACTGTTTATCCAAACGAGGTAGCGTATGTATGACGACGAACACGGGGTGTATACCCTGCTGGTCGGTCTCTTTGTTGGCGGGCTGGTCATTGCCGCGGTCGTATCCGGCAAGATAGTGGATTTTTTCGGTCTGTACGTGCCGGCCGGAGTCCTGGCGTATTCGGTCACCTTTGCCGTGTCGGACATCATCAGCGAGATTTGGGGCAAACACCGGGCCACACAGATGGTTCGTTGCGGATTCGTTGCCCTCGCGGCGGCCATGGTTCTTTCATCCCTCGCCCTGCACTGGCCTTCGGCGCCCTTCTGGAACGAACAGACGGCCTTTGACACGGTTTTCGGCATCACTCCGCGGATCGTGCTCGCCTCTCTGGTCGCCTATGGAGTCAGCCAGACCCACGACGTGTGGCTGTTCCATCTTCTTCGAACGACAACCGGCGGCAAGCACCTCTGGTTGCGCAACAATCTGTCCACGGCCCTTTCCCAACTCCTCGACTCGACCATTTTCATCAGTCTGGCCTTTTACGGAACAATGCCTCTCCTTCCCATCATCATCGGCCAATGGACCGCCAAAATGGCCATTGCCGTGTTGGATACCCCCTTCGTCTATCTGGGGGTGTCCATACTGCGGGGGCGCATGACAGGCAAGCCTGAACCGGTTTGCAGGTAAACGCGCCGGTTGAGCTGGAGGATGGCGGATCCGAAGTTTTTCACTATCGATAAACGCCTGACTCCTGATCAATGTTGGGACCGTGCTGGACAGAGCCCCGTTCCGACACGTACGAGATAGGTTGCACACGCATTATCGCGAGGAACCATCAACCATTCCGAGATCATGAAAAACAACAAATACCTCATCCTCCTCTCCGTGCTCCTCTTCGTGACACACGGCGTTTTTGTCGTGTTCACGTACTTTTCTGACAGAAACGATCTGCGTGACGCTATTTGTCTGTGGTCGGAAGGAACGCGCGACACCTTCAATCTTGCCCTTGAAGAAAAATCCATCGCCATGCAGCAGATCGCCACCTATGTGGGGCACGATCCGCTCATTCAGCATCTTTTTCTTCAGGCTTCGCGAATATTGGAGAAAAATGATATGGATTACGATGCCCCGGAGGTCAAACAGATCCGCAAGGCTCTCTTCGAGAGTGTCAGGAATAGTTGGGACGTCATGCATGACAACTATGATGTCAGGCAGCTCCATTTCCATTTTGGACCGGGGTCCACGTCGTTTTTGCGGGTTCACAAGCCCGGGAAGTACGGCGACAACATGGACCATGTTCGGTACACCATCGTCGACGCCAATGCCTTGCTCACGCCCACGCGAGGTTTTGAGACGGGCCGCATCTATTCGGGAATCCGCGGGGTCATACCTGTATTCATTACCGATACAAACGTAGGCGAAAAGCTCCATATAGGAGCTCTGGAGGCCGGTACATCATTTTCGTTTCTTCTGGATGTCCTGAGTCAATCCCTGTCCACGGATTTTGCCGTTTTGCTCACTAAGAAGCATATCGAAAAAAACATGTGGGATGAATTCGTGGCCAAGAAGTTTGGTCCATTGAGCAGTGTAGGTTCTTTTTTTATCGAGGATTCCACCCGTTCGTTGAAGATGACGAAAATTCTTCTTGAAAAGGCTCTATCCCAAAAAATTACTGTAGGATCGAATGACTGTAATCTGGTTGAGTTGAATGGGCAGCGGTACCAGGTAGCCATGTTCTCCCTTCGTGACTACCGTGGAAATCTCAATCATGAATTGCCCGATGTGGGTAAGGTGTTGGCGTGGAGAGACATCACTGCTAAATGGACGGCTTACAGGTCCCGTTTTTACAACACCATCCTTATCGCTGTCGCCAGCCTGGTTGTGTTGCAGATTTTTCTGATCGTGGGGTGGTATTTCGGGAGCAGGCAGCTCAGAAAGATCATCGAAGACCAGACAGCGGAATTGGAAGCTCTGGCCACCCGAGACCAACTGACCGGCATCCTGAATCGATGGAAGCTGGAGGAATACTTCACCCGTGAGATCAGCAGACACCATCGTTATGATACGGTTTTTTCCGTGATCATGTTCGATCTGGATCACTTCAAGAATGTCAACGACACATGGGGACACGATGTCGGCGATATGGTGCTCAAAGAAGTGGTCGCCCAAACGGGTAAAAATATCCGGGAGACAGATGTTTTTGCCCGCTGGGGCGGGGAAGAATTTTTGCTGCTCCTGCCTGAAACCAAATTGGACGTGGCCGGCAAGGTGGCCGAACGGATACGTGCGACCATGGAAGAGACCGTGATCAACGAGGACCTGACCGTTACCCTGAGCCTCGGGGTCGTCCAGCACCAGCAGGGTGAAACCATGGACGAGACCCTTAAGAGGGCGGATAACAATCTGTACGAAGCCAAGGAAGGCGGGAGGAACCGGGTGGTTACCCGGTAGGGAGTGGTTGCAGGACACGGACTGTAACACGGATGGCAGACACAGACGGCAAATTCGGGCGGGCCAATCTCCCATCCTGGATTTGATCCGGGATCTTGAAGGATGTGGCTGACCGGTTGGCTTTGAGGACAGTCTCCCGGTCGTTCAAGATCCAGGCCTTTGCCGGGATAACGACGGGGGGACCTGTGGTATTCGGCTCGGAAACGGTGCCTTTCGAACGCGTAGTTTTTTTACGGCTGGCAAATACTAAACCAGAACCAGTTTGGAATGTTGGGTTTTCATCGAACCTCTGCCCCAAGCGACGATCCGCAAGGGGTGCCCCTACGGTTTGGTTGCCTTGAACGTACATCCAAAATCCATTTTGAAAACATCATGTTTCAAAGTGGTTCTGGTTTAAAAAGGGATTGAACCCAGGTTCAATCCCTTTTGTTGTGGTATAATCGGTGTATTACACGATGCCTGGTTTAATCAAAGGCCTTGTCCACGGACCATGCATCCCAGACCCTGCCCACCAATTCGGGGCCGGGTTTGAGGGTGTCCTTGCCCGGCTTCCAGCCGGACGGGGTGGCCTGGGTGCCCTTGCTCTCGCGGACGAGCTGATAGGCCTGGATCTGGCGAAGGCTTTCCAGGACATTGCGGCCCACGGGCGGGGTGAGCACTTCCATGGCCTGGATGACACCGTCCGGATCGATGATGAACCGGCCCCGAACATCCACGCCGCCGTCCTGGTCATAGACACCATAAGCCTCGCCCACCTTGCCCCCGGCATCGGAGAGCATGGGGAAGGGCACCTTGCCCGATGTGACCATTTTGGAGATTTCATGATCGATCCACATCTTATGGACGAACATGCTGTCCACGCTCATGGAGAGAACCTGGACCCCAAGCTTTTCGAATTCGGCATGCTTCTCGGCGACCGCCGAGATTTCCGTGGCTCAGACAAAGGTGAAATCGCCGGGATAGAAGCAGAGAACCACCCATTTGCCCAGATAATCGGACAGATTGACCGAGGTGAATCCGCCTTCGAAAAACGCGGGTGCGCTGAAATCGGGGGCCTTTTTGCCGACTGTGACCATGGTGGCTTCTCCTTGTTCGGTTGCTGGGTGTACGGGTACGTCCTGCTCTTTGGGGGCCTCGCCAACCACGCCGCCTGTGGGACGAGCGCAACTGAGGGGCTTTTCTTCTGCCATATGCAGCCTCCTTATGGGTTTGGTGACTAGCTAAAAAACAATCACTGCGATGTGGATAATTGAGCGACTCTGCTCTTGGCTCGGCGCAGGTTGTGTGGGAGAGGGCATCCGTTTGTCCCAACCGAGCGGGCCGCGTTCCTCGCAGATATCCGATGCATGCCGGTACAAAGGGCACGGGGCAATCCTTTAGCCCGTGCCCTTTGTACCGGCCGGTCCGGTCAGCTCTCCTGTTTCTCCATGGGTTCGCCACAGCAGACCAGCTCCCCTCCGCCAGCCTCCTTGACCTCGACGACATTCCCGCACAATTCGCATTTGTAGATTTCTCCGACCTGGGTCATGATGATCCTCCCTGTACACAATGGTTGACGTGGAAATAGACGATAAATGAAACCAAGGATAAAAACAAGCTTTGATCGGGATTCCGGGACTGCCGGTCCTTGTGGGAATGGTACGCGTCCGCACACCGTGCGGCCATTGGTGTCCAAAGGGGGGAGGGCAACATTTACCCCGTTCCCACATGTCATTTTTAGGCCCCTTGTCTTTGGGCTGAATTTAGGAAATAATAATAAAACCTACCGCAAAAAAAAATTACGTTCCGTCATGTTTTACACTGTGGTATGATTACAGGCGTTTTATTTGGTTTTATTTTGTTGTTTGCTCGTAAATTACTATATAAAATTATCAGGATTTGTAATGGATATTGAATCTTCTGATTATGTTGATGTTATAGAAATGTGCGATAACCCAGCTTTTATATTTGATTTTGAGGGTAATATATTATTCTATAACGATAAATTTTTGGATATAGAATATACTGGAACTGATAAAAATAAATCGGATATCAAAAATAAATTTTGTGCACTCTGGAAAAAAACTTTTAAAAATTTTTCAAAAAATATAAAATATGTCCATTTAATAATTTATTCGAATTATAATTGTTTGTATTTTTCCATACAAAAAAACAAAAAGGGTATGTTGCTGGGAGTGGCAAGGAAAGTATATGCAAACAATGAAAGAAATATAAATTATAAATTTGAAAAAATGTGTTTTGAAGATTTGAATTATGGAAAAAGTAAATATTTCCGAAAATATCTTGTCGATATGGTTTTTGAAGAACGAAAAGAATATTTGATTTGTGTTGATGGTAAGATTTTCGAAAATATAACATTACCAGATAAAAAATTTTGGAAAAACATTTTAATAGATAGTAATAATAAAAAAGAACATAAACAAAAAATAAAACTATTGGACTCAGAAGACCAGCATAGAGCATTTCTTGAAGCGACAGGAGTAACAACAACTATAATTGATGAAAATTCTAAAATTTTATATGTAAATTCATGCTTCGAAAAAATGTTTGGTTATAAAAAAGACGAAGTTGAAAACAAACTATATTGGCAAAAATTATTCTATCCAGAATCAGTAAAAATGATGATGGACTATAGAAAAATACGATTAAATGAAAAATATGCTCCCAATGTGTATGAGGCAGATGTAAAACTAAAAGATAACACAAAGAAAAACGTAATAATAACCGTTAGTGTAATTCCTGGCACTAAAATGGTCGCTTCGTCAGCTCTAGATATAACAGAGCTGAAACAGGCGAAGAAAAATGTTGATATATTACTCGAAGCTCTTGAAAATGCTCAAGAGTCTATTGTTATTTCTGATAAAAATTTTATTATACGTTACGCAAACAAAAAATTTATAGAGAACAATCTTGAAAGCAATGAAGAAAATGATCTTAATATAATTTTTAAAAGATTTTTTGACCAAAATTTTATTGATGAAATTGTTGAATACATAAAGAAAAAACGTACTTGGTCTGGATACATAGAAAAATGCCATAAAGAAAAAAGAAAGACACTTTATGGGAGTATTTCTGTATTTAAGTATGTTGACGGAGAAGAGCTTTTTATAAGTATAATGCAGGATGTAACTGAAAAGCTTAGGTTAAAAGAAAAGCTTCAACGAGATGAAAAGTTAAAAGCTATTGGAATGTTGGCCGGTGGTATATCCCATGATTTCAATAATATTTTGTCGCCTATACTCTTGAATGCTGAACATTTACGGTATTTGGTAAATAAGAACAACAAAGCAATTCAAGATGTTAATGATATTATCCGTATTACAAAAAAAGGGAGGGACCTTGTAGATCAGATATTCAACTTATCAGGAAAAAATGACAGAGAAGTACAGGATGTAATTCTTGATCCAATTATTGAAGAATCAATAGATATTTTCGATAAATATTTACCTGATGGTGTTAAAATAAATTATAAACTTTCAAACAATATCGCTGTAGTAAATTCTAATAGTGTTTTGATTCACAGAATTGTTAATAATATTATTAATAATGCCAAGGATGCAGTCGGTGAGCGCGGTAATATTGATATAGATATGTACGAATTCGAAAAATTAAATAGCTGCAGCAGTGAATATTCATATCTTGAGGATGGTCAGTACTGGATAGTATCAGTAAAAGACGACGGTCCCGGCATCAGCGATCAGATTCGAGAATGTATTTTTGATACATTCTTTAGCACAAAGAAGAATAGAATCGGTTCAGGGCTTGGTCTGGCGATCGCCAAGGGTGCAGCCAGAAGCTGTGGTGGGGATGTCCTCTGTGAAAACAGAAAAGAAGGGGGAGCAAATTTTATGGTCTTCTTGCCCAAGTCGTTTGCTGTCCCACCGAAAAAAATGGATCGTGGTTCTTTACCTGCCTTTCCGAAAATAAGAGCGAAAATCATGCTCGTTGACGATGATCGATTGGTCGTTCATGCAGTAACCAAAATGCTCCGGAAAATGGGAGCGGAGGTCTGTGCCCATTGTGATGCCTATAAGGCGATAATTGAATTCCGCAGGAACCCAGACTATGATTTGGTGATCACCGACTATTTCATGCCGGAAATCAATGGGCTTGAGTTAGCGAAGATGTTGCATGATTGCAGCAACCAAACACCAATAATACTTTATACTGGTTTTTCCGGAAAAATATCACGTGAAGGTATTGAAAAATCCAGCATAAAACACATCGTTAATAAATCATCAAGTTTTGAAAAACTTATAAATGCCGTTACTGAATCACTTCATAGTAAAAAGCAAAAATAATTATTGGATGCATTATGAAAAATATAATCATAGCAGATGACGATAAAAGCCTATGTGATTCTATATGTAAAAATATTGATGAAACTAAAAACTATAATCTATATATATCTCATACAAAAAGTAAAACTTTAGAAATTTTAGATACTTATAGAATTGATTTGGTTATATTGGATATCTTTCTTTCTGACGGAAAATCACTTGATATAATTCCTATAATAAAAAAAGCTTCATCAAAGCCTGATGTTATAATTATTACAGGGCTTGGAGATAAAGATTGCGCTAGGACTGCTATACGGTGTGGAGCATGGGATTATATACAAAAGCCTTTTTCAAAAAAAGACATGTTACTGTCATTAAAAAGAGTTTTTCAATATCGAGCAGAAAAAAACAAGGTCGATGACGCTCCGATCACGGACCTTGGTGGAATCATCGGTTCGGATATACTCCTGGAGCAGGTCTATGATTCCGTGTCCAAGTCAGCGGCGACACAGAGCAATGTTTTGCTCACCGGAGAAACCGGAACCGGAAAAGAACTTTTTGCCAGGGCTATACACAAAAACAGCAGATATCGTGATAAGCCTTTTGTGACTGTAGACTGTACTTCCTTGCCGGAATCCCTGACCGAAAGTATTTTATTTGGCCATAAAAAAGGGGCTTTTACTGGGGCGAGCGTGGATCATGACGGTCTGATCGCCCAGGCGGATGGGGGCACTCTGTTTTTGGACGAGGTCAGCGAGATGCCTTTGGAGACACAAAAAAAATTCTTACGGGTTCTCCAGAACCGGATTTTTCGACCTGTGGGTGGTAATAAGGAAAGGCGGAGTAACTTTAGGTTGATCTCGGCCACGAACAAAAATATTCCTTCCCTTGTGGAATCTAATACATTCAGGAGCGATCTTTTTTATCGTCTGAATACTATACACATTTCGCTACCACCTTTACGGGATATGCCATCGATTATTAATGAATTGGTGGATTATTATTTAAAGAAGCTGTCTGTTGAAGGCGAAGGACATATGAAAAAATGTTCGCCAGAATTTATCGAAACCCTGGCATCGTACTCATGGCCTGGGAACGTACGAGAATTTGTTGGAGTTATAGAACAGTGTTTGATAAATTCAAGGTTTGAAAAAACACTATTTATAAAGCATTTACCAGAAAATTTAAGAATTTTTAAGATACAAAATAAATTAGAGAATTCAATAAATAAAAGCAATGAACCATTTTTTTCTTCTTTAAAAGAGTTTAGAGCAAGAGCTATAGAAAGCGCAGAAAAGGAATATTTGAATAAATTACTTGAGCATTACAGTTCTGATATAAACAAAGCAAGTTTGATTGCAGGCGTTGGTAGATCACGATTTTATGAATTGTTGAGAAAATACAATTTAAAATAGATTGTCCTTTTTAAGCACATTGAGTGCGTTTTTTTCGGAAAATTTCCGGAAAAAACGCACTTTTTTTATTGTGTGGGCCACTCAGGAGCTAAGACAGTACTCGTTTAGTGCGCCAGAAATTTTAGGCATCTTTATTGCTTAAGGTAAGTTTTTTTGTGGTTGTATAGCTGGCGGATTATTTTGTTTTTTTTTACAAAAATAATAAATATCATTTAGTTACATTAAGAGGGGACAATGTTAGTGTTCAAGAATATGTTGTTGTGGAAAAAGATTGGAGGCGGCTTCGCCATCGTTTTACTGCTCACCATGACCGTATCGTTCATTGGTTGGCAGAGCATGCATGTAATCGTCGAGAGGAGTGGGAACGCGGACGACATGAATGTCATTGTCGAGGATGTATTGGGGGCAAGAATCCAAGCTCTCTATTTTTTGAATAAAAAGTCATCTAGTTACGCCCAAAAGGTACATGAAAATCTGGCTCACCTCCAAATCCAGGCCGAGCAAAGCCGGGACACATTCAATGACCCGGCTGAAAAGGCGCTCATGGATAGGGTGTTCCAACGCGTCGGAGAATACGACCGGCTTTTTGGTTTGTTTGCCGATCTCGAGGACCAGAAAAAAACGCTCCTTGAAGGGATGCGGACCCGAGCGGATCGTGTCCTTGCCGGGGCAGCGGCAATGCATGCCGAACAAACACGCCAGTTCAATGAAAGTATAGATACAAGCGTTCTCGATACAGAAGAGATTGGACTCAGGTTCCAAAACACGATCAATGCTGGCAGAATACAGTACCACCTATTGGAGGCCCACAGAAATATACTCGAATTCGTACGCTCAGGGAGCACGGAAGCCCGCGACAGGGCCAACGTCGATTTTGCGGCTGCGATGGAACTCGCACAAGAGGTGGCTTTACAATCAAGTTCGCGGGCCAATATTGAAAAAGGGAAGAAGTTTATTACTGATCTTGAAGGCTATAAAACAGATTTTTTGAATTATGTAGATCTGATGGACAAGCAGAAGGTCCAGATGCAGCACATGGTCACTGCGGCAGCCGCTACCGATGATGCCTGTGACGCAGCCCGTAAAGACCAGAAACAAAAGATGGAGAGTCAGATCGCATCTGCTGGAACGTTTCTCATGGGCGGGACCAGCTTGGCCCTCATCTTGGGCATATTGATCGCCTTCGTGATCACCCGGGCCATTGTCCAGGTCATGCAAAAGGGGGTTGTCGCTGCCGAGGGAATGTCCGGGGGGGATATGACGGTGAACGTCGATATCGACCAAAAGGACGAGATCGGTCTGCTTGCGGGCGCGTTGAACGCCATGGTCCACAAACTCAAGAAGATCGTGGCCGACGTGCAGTCCGCCAGTGCCAACGTGGCCTCGGGCAGCCAGGAACTCTCCGCATCCTCCGAACAGCTTTCTCAAGGAACGACTGAGCAGGCCGCATCAATAGAAGAGGTTTCTTCGAGTATAGAGGAGATGGCGGCCAATATTCGGCAGAACACGGAAAATGCCGTCCAGACCGAAAAAATAGCCGTCAAGGTCGCTGAAGATGCCCAGGAAACGGGTACGGCCGTGGGAGAAACCGTGGATGCGATGAAGAATATTGCGGACAAGATTTCTATCATCGAGGAGATCGCCCGGAACACCAATCTGCTCGCCCTGAACGCGGCCATCGAGGCGGCCAGGGCGGGTGACCACGGCAAAGGATTCGCCGTGGTCGCGGCCGAGGTGAGAAAGCTGGCCGAGAACAGCGGGAACGCCGCTGCCGAGATCAGCGAATTGTCCGGTTCGAGCGTGGCCAAGGCGGAACATGCCGGAAAGATGCTTGACGACATCGTACCGGACATCCGCAAGACAGCGGACCTTGTCCAGGAGATCGCCGCAGCCAGCAAGGAGCAGGACGCGGGTGCCGAACAGATCAATCAGGCGGTCCAGCAGCTCGACCAGGTCGTGCAGCGAAACGCCTCGGCCTCCGAGGAAATGGCGGCCACATCCGAGGAGCTCTCCTCACAGGCAGAACAGCTCCAGTCGACCATGGCCTTTTTTACTATCGAGCAAGGAAATAACAGGGCAAATATCCCAATGGTGCCCAAGAATGTGAACGTGGTTCCGGACAGTGGACAGGGGCGGTTGCCGGAATCCGGTGCCGTTGAGAGCAAGCACAAGCCTGGGGCAACCGGTGTCGATTTACAGCTTGAAAATTGTATGACAGAAAATCAGTTCGAACGTTTCTAACCCAAAACCAGTTTGGCATGTTGGGTTTTCGTCGAACCTCTGACCCAAGCGACGATCCGTAGGGGCACCCCTTTGGTTGCCTTGAACGTACATCCACAATCCATTTTGGAAACTCCGTGTTTCAAAGTGGTTCTGGTTTACATCCGCATAATCAAATCCAATCGTTTGCATATTTATCCCCAAGGAGACTCAAATGACCCATATCAGTGACCAATTTTTGACCTTCGTACTCGAGGAAGAAGTCTTTGGGATCGACATCGGTTCGGTCAAGGAAATCCTTGAACTGCCCAAGATCACCAAACTTCCACAGACCGACGAGGACATGCTCGGGGTTATCAATCTGCGGGAACATGCCGTCCCGGTGTTCGATCTGCGGACCAAGTTCAATCTTCCCCCCAAGGAAGATTCTGTTGATACAAGTATCATCATCATGGACCTGGAAAATGGTAAGAACGCAAAAACATTCGGGGTCAAGGTGGATGGCGTTCAGGAAGTGGTAGGGATAGGTCAGGAAGACATGGAGCCTGTTCCAGCATCAGGTATGAGCGTTGACAATCGATTTATCAAGCAAATAGGCAGGCTGGAGAACGGGTTTGTCATTATTCTGGATGGAGCAAGGATTATTAGTGAAGACGAGATGCGTATAGAAACACCCATAGAGGGGACATCCTACTACGGTGAAACACTGACATAAAATATTCGGATATGTTTCCGGAATTTTTTCGTGTCGTAAATATATATAGATGAGAGATACGGTCCTATGAAAATTGGTACAAAACTCGTTACGGCAGGATCCGGTCTTGTTCTTTTGACCACTGCGTGTATTCTCGGGATATTTTTTTGGCAGAGTTCAATTTTGTCAGACAAATTGGCAGAACAATTTCTTGAAGAAGCTAAACACGAGGTCGAATTGGCCACTGCCGATGCGACGAATCTTTTGAAAACCCAGCACGCGACACTGACCAAGCAATTGAAAAACGACATGAATGTGTTGCTGGACATCGTTCGCCGTAACGACGGACTGCGTCTGCTCGATGAAAAAGAAAAATGGGAAGCCATCAATCAGGTCTCAAAGGCAAAGAGTGTTGTCCGGCTTCCCAAGATGGCCCTGGGCAATGGATGGATCGGTCACAATGACGCATCCGATGTGCGCACACCGATCGTGGATAAAATGATGTCCTTGACCGGAACGACATGCACGATTTTTCAGACTATGAATCCCCAGGGAGACCTGCTGCGTATTGCCACGAACATATTGAAAAATAACGGCAAAAGGGCTGTTGGGACCTATATACCGAGTACGAGTGTGGTCGCCCGGACTATCCGGTCCGGAAAAACCTACTACGGCACCGCATTTGTGGTCAACGCTTGGTATCTGACCCAGTACCGGCCCATCAAAGATGAACGGGGTAAGGTCATCGGGTGTTTGTACGTGGGGATCCTGCAAGAAAACGTCAAACAGCTCCGTGAGGGATTGAGAGCGGTCACTATCGGCTCTTCAGGACACATCTCGGTTCTTCTGGGATCTGGAAACGCGGCCGGAGAGATCAAACTGCACAGGCAAAACGATTTGGAAGGAACCAGTGTTTTTGCACGGACAGATAGCGACAATTCCGCCCCATACAAGAAGCTCATCAAGGACGCCAAGCAGGCCAAGGGCGAGCCGGTCGTCCAGACAGTGGACCTCGCCGGGACCGATGGCGCTGCGGGCAGCGAGGCCATTCTTGTGGCTACGTATTTCGAGCCTTGGGATTGGGTCGTTGTAGGTACCGGATATGTCGAGGAATTCATGGCGGGAAAACGGGCTACAGACGAGTCCCTCAAAAAATCCGGAATATGGTCCCTGGGAGCGGGGCTGTTCATACTCTTTATTTCCATCGCTGCGGTGTATTATTTTTCCCGAAGGATCAGCGGAACCATCGGCAACGCGGTCAAGGCCATGGTCAAGATCAGTCAGGGGGAACTCGATGTCGAAAAACTCCCTGAAAACAGTCGGGACGAACTGGGCCAATTGGCAAAAGCCCTGAACTCCATGTCTGATAGACTCAGAGAAATTGTCGCCTCGATCCAGGGGGCGACACTCAATGTGACCTCGGGCAGCGGACAGATCTCTTCAGCCTCCGAAGGGGTTTCTCAGGGTGCTGCAGAACAGGCCTCAAGCGTGGAAGAAGTCTCATCGAGTATGGAAGAGATGGCCGCCAATATCCAGCAGAACGCGGAGAACGCGCAGCAGACCGAAAAAATTGCGCACCAGTCCGCCTTGGATGCAGAAGGTGGGGGCCGTGCAGTGAATCAGACACTGCAAGCCATGCATGAAATTGCTGACAAGATAACCATTGTCGAGGAAATCGCGCGCCAGACGAACCTGCTGGCCCTTAATGCGGCCATCGAGGCGGCCAGGGCCGGTGAGGCAGGCAAGGGATTTGCCGTGGTTGCGGCAGAGGTACGCAAACTGGCTGAGAGATCGGGCAATGCGGCCAACGAGATAAGCGATCTGTCCTCTTCATGTGTGGATGTGGCGGAAAAGGCCGGGAAGATGCTGAACAAGATGGTTCCGGATATCAAGCATACCTCGGAGCTGGTCCAGGAAATCGCGGCGGCGAGCGGTGAGCAGAATGCCGGTGCTTCCCAAATCAATCAGGCCGTCCAGGACCTGGACAAGGTCGTCCAGCAGAATGCCGCCGCAGCCGAAGAAATGGCTGCAACCTCCGAAGAGTTGTCCGCACAGGCCAACCAGATGCAGGAGACCATTTCGTTCTTTTCGCTCAACGGTCGGACCGGTTCAGGAGCTCCCGGACCCTATGGCGACGGATCCGCACCGTCCCAGACCCAGCGCATGATTGGATCACAGAGCGCAACCTATGAGAACCGGGGGCTGGACTCCACGCAGAACAAAATATCCGATGGGAAAAAAGCAAAGAATGCAGCGCCAGTGGATAACGGTGATTACGATGATTCTGCATTTGAGCGTTTCTCATAAACCATGATCGTGATGCAGACCCGAGCTTTACGACCCGGATACGCCGGGTGTCACGGTATGCGATATACAGACCGAAGCTAAGGAGGTTGATTGGTTGCGTCATCCGGGGAGGCTAATCTGTCTGTTTTTTTCAAGTATGTTATATTCTCAAAAGGGTGGGGGGAAGAATGTTCAGGAACATGAAGTTGCGTTACAAGATCATGCTACCTATTTGCTTGACTTTTTTGCTCATTTTCGCGGGATCGATGGGATTTATGGTCAACGAGATGATGGAGGAGAGTCGGGCCCAGGCCGACAAGCTCGCGCTGGAATTGACCCATCGTTATGGGAACCAGGTCCGCGTACAGATCGAACGTGATCTGAACATCGCACGGTCTGTTGCCCAATCCTTCGAAGGGATCAAACAAGGTGGTTTTGTAGTCCAAAGAGACATGTTCGTGGATATGCTCCGTCGTATTCTAGATGAGAATAAGGGCCTACTTGGAATATGGACATGCTGGGAACCCGATGCTCTGGATACTATGGATCAGAATTTCGTCGGGACTGCAGGACATGATGCCACAGGCCGGTTTATTCCCTATGTATACCGCTCCGGCGGCAGTATCGCCGTTGAGCCGCTGGTCGATTATAATAAGCCGGGAGCTGGTGATTACTACCTGATGGCAAGGGATTCGGGCCGCCCCCAGATTCTGGACCCATTCACGTATGACGTAGGCGGCAAAACGGTCCTTATGACCTCGATTGCCGTACCGGTGCGGGGTGATGGAAAGGTGGTCGGGGTCGTTGGTGTGGATATAGCTCTGGATGATTTTCAGGAAAAGATTTCAGCCATTACCCCCTATGGAACGGGATATGCCTTTTTACTTTCAGCCAAAGGTAATGCCGTAGCCCACAAAAACAGGGAATTGCTAGGACAAAATGTTTCAACTAAACTGCCCAATGGTCAGGAAATTGTCGACACAATAGCCAAAGGGCGTACCTTCTCATTCACCTTGGACGGGACCAACGGGAAGGGTGACGCATACTATGTTTTCAGTCCACTCTCCCTTGGTGAGACCAACACCAATTGGTGTATGGGGGTTTCCATACCAGTGGATACGATTATGGGGGCTGCCGATCATATGATGTATGTTGCAGTGGGAATTACTTTGGTGGGTATTGCATTGCTTGTGGCCCTTGTGTTTATGATCAGCGGAACCATTGTTCGACCGATCAAGAAGTGTGTCGAATTTGCCGGGGCAATGGCCAGTGGGGATTTTACCGGTGAATTGGCTTTCGAACAAAAGGATGAGGTCGGGATCCTGGCCGGTGCACTTGACGGAATGGTCGTTAAACTCCGGGAGGTTGTTAGCGAAATCCGTGGTGGTAGCGAGAATGTCGCCTCTGGAAGTCAGCAGATGAGCGCTACCTCGGAAACCCTGTCACAGGGGGCGACAGAACAGGCTGCTTCTGTCGAACAAGTCTCTTCCTCCATGGAACAGATGGCTGCCAATATTAAACAAAACGCGGATAATGCCCTGCAGACGGAAAAGATTTCTATCAAAGCGGCCAGTGAAGCACGGGAGACTGGTGACGCAGTCACGGAAACGGTCACGGCGATGAAGAATATCGCTGAAAAGATTTCCGTTATCGAGGAAATCGCCCGGAACACCAATCTGCTCGCCCTGAATGCGGCTATCGAGGCGGCCAGGGCCGGCGAAGCCGGGAAAGGATTTGCCGTTGTCGCTGCAGAGGTCCGCAAATTGGCAGAAAACAGTGGGAACGCTGCTACTGAGATCAGTGAGCTGTCCGGTGCGAGCGTGACCAAGGCCGAAAACGCTGGAAAAATGCTCATGAAGATCGTTCCGGATATCCAAAAGACAGCTGATTTGGTCCAGGAAATCGCTGCCGCGAGCAAGGAACAGAATGCCGGGTCCGATCAGATCAACCAAGCCATCCAGCAACTCGATCAGGTCGTGCAGCAGAATGCCTCAGGATCCGAGGAAATGGCCGCAACATCCGAGGAACTTTCCTCACAGGCTGAACAGCTGCAGGCATCCATAACCTTTTTCAGGGTAGGGAATGACCAAAAGGGGGATATCGTTGATACAGCAAGTAGTATCAAAAATAGCAGGTTGAAAATCCAAAAACGTACCGATGGGCAATCTAGTCCTACATCGATCAAAGGGGTCAGCCTGGAAATGGATACTATAAAGGATAAAGAGGGTTTTGAGCACTTCTAGTCATTTCCCCCGCTTGTTATGTACCAAACGGGGGAAATTATGAATGGTCATTTTTGTTTTTGGATGGAGACAACAACGAATGGATACCGAATATACCAGTAACCAAAATATTATAAAAGTGCCGTACGATATAATGCGTAATAAAAATGTATCTACCTTATTTAAAAAAGAGGATACTGAATATTCCTATATCGAAAGGATCGGAAAAGTCGTTCCGGATCCAGTGTACATTTTGGACCATGAGGGAAAATATTTGCGGTGTTGGGGACCGCAGAAAGATATGATCGCCAGCCGGGATACGCTCCTGGGAAATAGGATATCGGATTTTTTGCCGGAAGATATCTCTTCAAGGTTGTTGATCAAGATCAGAAGTGTCTTGGATACGGGGGAGGAGCAGCGGTATGAATATTCACTTACAATCGAAGGTAAAAGGCGTTTTTTTGTCTCAATAATGGCAAAAATCAATGACGGTGAAGTGTTATGCATCGTGCGCAATGTAACCGATCTTCATCGGGAAAAAAAACTTTTTGTCCAGTGCAGAAGGAAGCTGGAAAATCTTGTCGAGGTCCGGACAAAAGCGCTATCCATTGCCACAGAAAATTTGCAAACCCTCCAACAGGCAGCTGAAGACGCCCATTTAGAGGTTATCCATCGCCTCGCTTCCGCGGCCGAGTTCAAGGATACAGAAACGGGTAATCACATTATCCGTATGGCCGAATATGCGGCCTTGTTGGGTAGGATCTATGGACTTTCCGGGGCCAAAGTGGAGTTGATCCGTCAGTCCAGTCCCATGCATGATGTTGGAAAAATCGGTATCCCCGACTGTATCCTCAACAAGCCGGGAAAGCTTACCCCCAACGAATGGGAGCAAATGAAACAACACACGGTCTATGGTGCGGAACTCCTCAGCGATTCATCGTCGGATTATACCGATGCAGGGCATATCATTGCCCTCACCCATCATGAAAAATGGGATGGATCCGGATACCCTATCGGTCTTTCCGGAGAGATGATCCCTATCCCGGGACGGATATGTGCCGTGAGTGATGTTTTTGACGCCCTGACCTCCAAACGTCCATACAAAGAAGCCTTTTCCAATGAAAAGGCTCTCTGCATCATGAAACAGGAGCGTGCAAAACATTTTGACCCGGTTCTGTTGGATCTTTTTGTAGAACATTTTGATGATTTTAGGGCTATCCAGTCTGCCCATATTGGGTAACCTGTCAAATATGTGGATGCACAGGCAAGCGGTGGATCAATAGGAGTGTTGTACGTATTATAACGGAGTCAGATCTCGGTATCTATCCGGGATACATTTGTAAATTATTCAAAAAGGGCCTGTTTATGCGCTTGTACCGTCCGTTTATCCCGTAAAAGGAGTGGTATAAGCTGACCATACTCATTTCAGATGCGTCAGCCGGGCTCACGACTCTCCAGCAAATATTTTTTTACCCCGTCCCTATATTCTATAATAGGCAGCCTTGCATCCCTGTGTGCAGGTGATAGAAGTGGACGATATGATCATGAAGATACTGGGCACCGAGGACCAGATTTCTGATCAGCGTGGCGTTTTCAGGAATATGCACGTCCAGGGCGTTTTCAACGCAACGCGTGGATGCAAGGGCGTGAGTGTAGGTACACACGCCGCAGGTCCGCTGGGTAAAATGCTGGGCATCCTGAGGATCACGCCCTTTGAGGATGATTTCCAGTCCTCGGAAAAGCTGGGCACTGGACCATGCCTTGGAGATTCTGCCGTCATCCACTTCGACTTCGATGTGCAGATGGCCCTCGATTCAGGTGATGGGATCGACCACAATGGGGCCGCTGAAATTGCCTTTTGGTGGAACAACGGCCGCTGGCGTGGCTTTGGGATGACAACCGGACATAGATTAATCCTCCTTTTACTCACGAACTCATTTCCTGTTCAGCACCGTTGCAGGCAGGACGGATGTATTTGGGAATGGGTTGCCCTCCCTTCTCGCCATTGATGATTGTTCTCCGGCTGAGGCCAAGTACTTGCTGCGCGGCCTTTTCCTGAGAGAGGTGGAAGCTCTTTCGCCAGAGGAAAAAATCGGCCTGGCGCATGACTTCCCCGGTTTGTTCCTGATACAGTCCCCAGATCGTTTCCCCGCTCATGTCAATCTCTTCTGTCCATTTTACATACCACCCCCAGCTTGCAACCCGGACCTTTTCCCATACTTTTTTGTCACCGCGGAGAGGTTCGTCAATCTGATACGTGTGTTGATCACCTCGGATACATCCACATCGGCTTCAACGCCGTTTTTCCAGGTGAGCCGGAGCATATAGGGAGAAAGGGCCGCTACAGAGCGAATAACCGGGGGATTTTTTCTTTTTGGCATGGTGCACTTCCTTTACTTGGCTGTGAGTCGTTTCCATTCGCTCTTCAGAAGATCAATATTGTCGTACTCTCTCAACCCGTACCAAGCCTTTTCATGGAATAGACGCCGTTGGCCCCTGCCAGGGAGGTGAACTTCCGTTCATCCTTTGAGCTGAGCAGGTGCTTGACCTGATCGAAGGAGACACTTGGGGGACAGGTTCGCCCTCATCGATCACACCAATGTTCCTTCTGATAGAGTATTCCTCTGTTTCACCTCCATTCGACAAACCATGAAAATTGAGTTATAAAATTCTATTTTTTTTGCCCATCTCATCATTCCATCAACATCTCTCCAACCGAGTCTGATCCATTGAAACACGTTCCTTCCATAATCCCCCTGCTTCTGGCGATATGTCTCCTCTGTCCGCTATCGGCCCAAGCCGGACACAATGCCACTGCGTACTCCTTGTCCGATTGCATCGCTTCGGCCCTCTCCAACAATCAGCGCGGACTCATTGCCAGGGAAGGGCAGGCAATTGCCAGAGCGCAGCACCAGCAGGCCCTTGCCGCCTATTGGCCGTCCCTTGCCTTTTCGGCCTCCGGCACCATGGATGACCATGACCCACAATTCGTGTCCGAAGGCATGACCGTTGCCCTGCCCGGCATGGGCTCCATTTCCGTGCCCGATCAGGTAACCAAACTCCGGGACAACAAAAATCTGGATATGGATCTCACGGCCACCTGGCTTCTCTGGGGAGGGGGCAAACGTTCGGCCATGGCCAGACAGGCGGAAATCGGCGTGGACATGGCCGGAGTGGACATTGTACGTGAAGAACTGAAACTGACCCTTGAGGCCAAACAGACCTATTACGGCCTCGTACTGGCACGCCGGCTCAAGGCTCTTGGACACGATACCCTCGAACGGATGGAAGCGACCCTCTTTGTGACCAAGAGATTCTACGAACAGGGGCTCGGCGGCGTGCTCAAGACGGATTTTCTGCGCAACAAATATTTTGTGGAAACCATCAAAACCACGGTTGTCGGGTTGGACGCCAATGTCGAACTGGCCTCGGCTTCGTTGGTCAATATCATGGGTCTCGACTGGAACGAGGACATCGATATCAAGGATACAGCCGTTCCTTTCCAGCCCATCGGTCTGGATACGCACTCCCTGGTCACCGATGCCTATGCTTTCAATGTGGACATGCGTTCCATCGAACTGGCCCTGAAGGCAACCCGGGAAAAAATCAGGGAATCCAAAGCCGGGTATTTTCCTGTTGTCACCCTGTTTGGCAATTTCAGAAAAACCATCAACGAGTACGACCTGGGCATTGTCACCGAAAAAGACAAGAAACGTCTGACCGGCGGATTGAACGTCACCCTGCCCCTTTTCAGCGGATTCGGCACCAGGGCGTCGGTGGACAAGAGCCAGGCCATACTGCGTCAATTGAAAAAAAAGAAAATCGTGTTTGAACACGGCCTGGCGCTGCACATGAAGAACCTCTGCCTTGCGGCTGTACGCAGTGCGCGTCAGGTGCAGACAACACGAGATGCCATGGTTGCTGCCCGTGAGAATCGCCTCCTCAATGAAAAGGCGTACACCATGCACATGGTGGAAACCCGGGACATCATAGAGGCTCAGGTGGCGGAATCCCTGACTGCGGCAGGCCATTACAGGGCCCGATATGCTCACTACGAAACCCTCGCTAAAATCGAGATGCTCTTGGGGAAACAGATCGCCGATGTACTCGCAACCAACTAGATATGCTTGGGCAGTTGCATGGCTCACGGTCTTTGCCGCCCTTTCTGTGCAGGGGCCACGCATCGCATATGCAGAACCGAGAACTCTGGATTTCGGCATCCCTACGGCATTCATTTCAGGCGCTGTCAATCCGCAGGATGCAAAAGCCGGTATGAAGCTGTGGCTGGAAGAAATGACGGCAGCCACGCCATTGTTCGACAAAGTGACACCGCACTATGTCGAAGACTACGAGGATCTCAAAGAGGTTCTGGATTCAAAAGCCATTGACTTGATATTCCTGCCGACTCCCTACTATATTCGCCTCAAAAACACCTATTGCCTCGAGCCCGGAGCCGTTGCCATCGGTTCCAACGGCATGGATCAGCAATACATGCTCATTGTGAACAAGGACTCGGGCATAACCTCCATCGACGAACTGGCCGGCAAACCAATCTCCATCATGAGCGAGCAGGAACACGACATTGTGGGGCGGGAATGGATACGTATTCTCCTCAAAAACAGGGGGCTCCCCTGCCAGGAGAACTTCTTTTCCAAAATCACCATTGAACCCCGTCCCTCCCGGGTCATCATCCAGCTATTCTTCAATAAAATCGAAGTCGGCCTGGTCACCAAGTACGCCTTTGACGTCATGGCCGAACTCAATCCGCAAATCCCTCAGCATATCAAAATGCTGGCCGTATCTCCCAGCATCTTGAGTCATGTCCTGTGCTTTACTTCCAAAATTGATAAGGACATGAAAAAGACCGTTCTGGACACGGCTCTGCGTATCCAGGAATTACCCCGCGGCCAGCAGATATACACGCTTTTTCAACTTTCCAATCTTCTGGTATACAAGAAGCCGTATATTGATTCCGCCGAAACCTTATTCACCCCTACAGCTCAGGAATGCCCGTACTGACCATGATAAACGGCATACGTGCAAAGACGACTCTTGTAAGTCTCCTCCTCTCACTGGCAATCGTGATAGTTTTTGTTGCGGCTATCATCCCCATCGAACAAAAAGCACTGGTCACCAATCTCGACTCCCAGTCCAAAAATCTCTCGGCAGCCATCAAGGAAACGATTCTATCGGCTCTCATCTCCGATGATGTCGCATCGGTCGTTGAGCAGTGCTTTTCCATTGTCTCCCGCAGGGACTCCATCGCCTATATCGTCATATCAAAAAAAGACCAGGATTCCATTGTCTTTCTTCACGACAGATGGTTCATGGAAGCGAATGATCCGTGTGCATCTCTGCAACGTACTCCCGAGGATACCGGTCGGTTCATCCACAGTTCCATAGTGGACGCCGAAGTGTACCACTATACCTCGACTCTCTCCCAGCTGGGCCTTGACCTTGGCAAACTGTCCATCGGTCTGAAGCCGGACGCCTATTACTCGGCCCAGAATCAGATGTACATGGCAACCTGGTTGACCGCTCTCGGGGTCCTTTTCTTCGGCTTCCTGCTCTCAGCGCTGGTCAGCCGAAAAATCGTCAATCCCATTCTGGCACTCGAACGGTTTGTCCGGGTTTCCATTGCAGGGGGGTTCAACGGTAAACGCGTGACCATCAGTAGCAATGATGAGATCCAAGGCCTGGCCGAAACCTTCAATGCCATGGTCGAATCCATCGAGGACAGCCAGCGCAAATTGCGTGAGGCCCACGACACCCTGGAAGAGCGGGTCGAAATCAGAACGCAACAGCTTTCTTCGGCCAACCGACAGCTGAACCTCATGCACGAAATGTTCAACTGCTGTCGCGAAGGCATATGTATCACCAATGCGGACGGGTGTATCGAATTGCTCAACCCGGCCTTTCCCCGGCTCATGGGATTGTCCAGGGAGGAACTGGAAGGCAAGGACCCGCTTCACCTCCTTGCCGGGGGCGGCAGTGCCCTGGATGCCGATGCCGTCTGGAAAACGATCCGCTCTCAAGGTGTATGGGAAGGCAATGCCTCCAATGTCTCGGGCGATGCGCCTCTCCGAGCCTTTCACATGAGTGTCTCCACGATCCGGGATGCACGGGGACGCATTTCGCACCATGTATTCATTCTGCGGGATGTCTCGGAACTCAAGGCCAAGGAAGAGCTGATCCAGCATCAGGCGTATCATGATTCGCTGACAGGACTTCCCAACCGCAAGTTCATCAGCGAGCATATTCGGTCACTCGTGGATGCTGGGAAGGACTCGAGCAGAAAACTGGCCGTGTTTTTCATCGATCTCGACAACTTCAAACACGTCAATGACAATTACGGTCATAAAAGTGGCGATCTTGTCCTGCAGGAAGTTTCCAAACGCCTCAAACGGTCCCTTCGCGGCAACGACCTGGTCGGCCGTCTGGGCGGCGATGAATTCATCGTGGTGCTGGGCAACGTTGCCAAACGAAAAATCGTGAGTCTGATGATCGACAAGCTGATGGCCGTGTTCGATACCGACTTTGCCCTCTCGGACACCGTCACCGTCAACCTGTCCATGAGTTGCGGCATTGCTGTTTTTCCTGATGACGGAACCTCGCTTGATCAGTTGCTGGCGAATTCCGATATGGCCATGTACAAGGCCAAGAGTCAGGGAAAGAAGCAGGTGGCCTTTTACGATTATGAAATGCATGAGCGAGTGCGCAACGAATATACCCTGGAACAACAGTTGAAGACCGCCATTGCAAACGACGACTTGCTTCTCCATTTCCAACCCATCTTCACCATGGCGGGAAAAATCGCCCGCATCGAGGCATTGGTACGCTGGCGGACTGCAGGCGGTGACCTGATCCCACCCGGCGAATTCATCCCCGTGGCGGAAAAATCGGATCTCATCAACGATATCACCCGTATCGTGGTCCGCAAGGGATTCGACCAACTGGCCCTCTGGCAGGCCGAGGGATGGTCGGGCGTGCTTTCTGTCAATCTGTCCACACGATCTCTGTATAGTCAGGACATTGTGGATTTCATCATCACCAGTGCCCGGGAACGGCACATTGATATCAAACATGTGGAGCTCGAAGTGACGGAAACGAGCATGATGTACGATATCGAAACGGCCAGATCCATCATCGAAAAATTCTGTGGGGCCGGATTCTCCATCGCCCTGGACGATTTCGGCACAGGGTACTCATCTCTGCGCTATCTGGAGGAATTGCCCTACCACACCCTGAAGATCGACAAGTTTTTTGTGGATGGGCTGCTCGACCCGGAGAATCGTTCCCCCATCGTTGCCAGCATCATATCCCTGGCCCGGGGACTCAACCGCGAGGTCATTGCCGAGGGCGTGGAAACCAAGACCCAGGCGGTGATGCTGAGCGATATGGACTGCCACTATCTCCAGGGATTCTATCTCAGCAAACCCCTGCCCGAAAAAGACATGACAACCATGCTCACCCTTTCCAAGGGACTGACACTCGAGCAGATCCATGCTATGCCCATAGATTCGGTTCACGGAAGTCCCCACGCCCAGGCATGATAGGGCATGAAAGTCGTATTGCGGTAATTGTCTTAGATGGACGGTTTGGGGGGCAAAAAAGTGGTTTTAAGGCAGAAAACAGCCCTCTTTGAGCTGTTATGGTAAACTATTTTAGGATGTTACATTGGTCCGACCCCAATAAGGCCAATAAGGATAACTTTCAACTTCCCTGACACAGGGGGCTGCCTGCAAAAATCTCTTTTTTGCAGGCACATCTTACTCGGTACTTGATAAGAACGGCGGGGCTACCTCTCCCGCCGAGCCAGCCATATGGAGTGTTTGCTGCCACCATGCGCGCCCCTTGCATAGGCTTGGGTCTGTTCAACCAGGAAGCCCGTTTTAGTGAGACGTTTGGTGAAGGCGAGGCTGGGTCCTGCCGACCAGACCGACAGGATTCCCCCCGGACGCAAGGCGGTCCGGGCCCTTTTTAGCCCCTGCATGGTGTAGAGTTTTGAATTTTCACGATGGGTCATTGCCTCGGGGCCGTTGTCCACATCGAGCAGGATGGCGTCGTATTTTCCGGGATTATTCCTCATTATTTCAGCAACGTCTGCAGTTTTCACCTGAACCCGTTTGTCGAAAAGAGGGCGGCCGGCAAAAGCTGCCAGAACCGTTCTGTTCCACTCCACGACTTCGGGGATGAGTTCGGCAACCGTGACTATGGCTTTTGCATCCAGATGCGCCAGGGCTGCGGCAACGGTGAATCCCATGCCTAGACCACCGATCAGAATTGCGGGCGCGGCAATGCTCCTGATCTTTGCGCAGGTCAGCTCCGCCAGGGCCGTTTCCGATCCATGGACCCGGCTGTTCATGAGTTCTTCCGCACCAACGCGGATGGAGTATTCCTGCCCGCGTCGGTACAGATGAAGAGGGGTGTCGGAGCCGGGGACAGATGCCGTATGTAAAAGTTTCCAGGGGATCATGAGAATACTCGGGTATTGATGATAAATGATATCGGTATAAAAATAGCGGATCGGAAGGGGTCGGTGTGCTGTCGGATTTGAGAGATAGGGGCTGTAATTACTGGCAAAATGATGCGCAGGGACTGTATTTGTTTCCTCTGACCGATGTAATCCTGTCCGGGCTGGTCACGAAGAACGATCTTTCGGTTACCCGCTTCCATGCATTGCACAGTTTTTTTTACGTTTTTTACAGTCATTGATTTTTTTGCACCGGACCGTTGCGGATTTCAGTGCCCTGAACATTGGTTTCATCTCGAAAGTACAAATAGAATCAACACGAATATCTGTCAACGGATATGCTGGACACCTCTCTAATCGCCAGATCCTGATAAATATACATGATTTTTTCTAACGCGACAATCAAGGTGTCCATAATTGACAACTTGCGAGGATATACGTACCGGTTATAATTATAAATATACTAAATCTACCAAAAATACAGAATGTTACCAATGCAAAAATAGATATATATGCCGGCAGCTTCGGTTTTTACGTTTTTTCAGCAATTCCAGATAAAAATAGTCTAAACGCAATCATTCCTGATAGATTCGTGGGGGCGATCACCGATCACGAACCCCCTGTTTTTTCGAGCCCCGGGAGGCGAGAAAAAACAATGGGTTGGGCATGGGTCTTACTGGACCGGAATATCCTGACGTTTTGTTAGGATGGATCAAATATTTTTTCTACTGAGTGCGGGATTTCTATGCAAAAGTATATTGAAGCATTCAAAGAATCACTCCTGACCCTGGATCGCATCGGAGCTCGTCGCATTTTTGAGGACGCCTCACAAGAAGGAGAGCCCCTGGAATTTGTGGAAACAGTGATGGCTGCTGTCCTGGAAGATATCGGCCTGAGCTGGGAAGTAGGAACCATTGCTCTCTCACAGGTTTACATGAGTGGCAGGATCTGTGAAGAGCTCCTGGATTCTCTTTTACCGCTATCCGTATTCAGGGAGGAAAATCCATGCAGGGTGGCCATTGCCGTTCTGGAAGACTATCATATGTTGGGAAAACGGATTGTCGCATCCGTTCTACGGTCAAGCGGCTATCCCCTTGTGGATTATGGCCGGGTGAGCGTGGATGAACTGGTCCGTTTTCTTGCAACGGATCAGATTGAAATCCTTCTTGTTTCCACATTGATGCTTCCTGCCGCACTGCGTGTGAAAAATTTGCAGGCTGCCTTGAAGGAACGCGCAATCCGGGTCAAAGTGATTGTGGGAGGTGCTCCGTTCCGTTTTGATCCTCTTTTATGGCAGGAAGTGGGAGCAGACGGTGTTGGCAGGAACGCGGGAGATGCTGTTGCTCTTGTCCGACAATTTACGGAGAAAACATCATGAACGCTCTTGCCATGACCTCCATGCAACGAACCCTCACCACGCTGGGCCACAAGGAACCTGACAGGGTTCCTCTTTTCCTTTCGCTCACCATGCACGGGGCAAAGGAACTCGGAATGTCTCTTGCGAACTATTTTTCCCGGGCAGAGCATGTTGTTCAGGGACAGCTCCGTCTTAGGGAAAAATACGACAACGACTGCCTGATTGCTTTTTCTCACGCCGCCCAGGAAGTGGAGGCCTTCGGGGGGGAGGTCCTGCTGTCCGAGAACGGACCCGCCAACGCCGGACCGCCGATTATTCACTCCCCTGAAGATGTTGCCCACCTTGAACCGCCCCGGATCGAGGATTGTCCAGGTCTTGAAAAAACACTTACGACTATCACCGGTCTGAAAGAAGCGGTGGGTGACGAGGTGCCTATTGTCGGAGTCGTCATCTCACCTTTTTCTCTCCCGGTGATGCAGATGGGATTTGAGAGCTATCTGCTCCTCATGTACGAGAACCCCGGGGCCTTTGCCGCGCTCATGGCCGTCAATGAAACGTTCTGCATCCGGTGGGCCAATGCCCAACTAGCCGCTGGAGCTACGGCCATCTGTTATTTTGATCCGGTTTCCTCGCCAACCATCATTCCCCGAGAAAAATATCTGCGTACGGGATTTCTTACGGCCAAGCGAACCCTGAGCGGCATACAGGGGGCCACGGTTACCCATATGGCATCCGGCATGACGCTCCCCATTATCGACGATCTGGCTAAGACGGGTACGGGTGGTGTCGGCGTCAGCGTACTGGAAGATCTTGGAAGTCTGAAAACGGCCTGTAGGAACCGATTGACCATTCTGGGTAATCTCAACGGCGTTGCCATGCGTCGATGGACCCCTGAACAGGCCGAAGATGCGGTTCGGACAGCCATTGCCCAAGCCGGAGAAGGCGGGGGTTTTATTCTCACGGATAATCACGGAGAAATTCCATTCCAGGTTCCGGATGAGATTTTGCTGGCCATCTCCCGTGCCGCGAGAAAATGGGGCCGCTATCCCTTGTCTGTTGAGAAATGACGGTCTTTTAGTGGAGCACGTGTAGGCCGGTATCTCCAGATCCCGGCATTACACGGTCGTTTTTATTGACCTTTCTGTATATTGCATTCTGCACCGTCCCGTGCTTTTCGTACCTTATCCGCAAGAGTCTGCCATACCAAACAAGAAAATTTTATAACTACTTGAACTTAAAACCTAAAACGTAAAACTGCGGCTTGGCCGATTTAGGAAAAAAAACTGTTTCTCTGAAGTTATTGGAAATCCTTATAATGAGCAAACCGATCCGGATTTTTTCCTGCTCCACGTATGCCCGTGAGTTACATGCTGTTCTTCCTGCCCTTATACCTCAGTTTGGCCCTATTCTGCACACCATATTCCCACAGCTTTGTGGAGGAAATGTACAGAAGACGGATGCTGATATTCTAAATTCCCTGTCTTTCAATAAAAACGAACAGGCCCATATTATCGGAGGATTTTGTCTGACGGAACCCGGAGCTCAATATGCCGGGCGACCCGATATCTTTGTGCACAGGCAGGACCAATGTTTTTACTGGTTTCTCAATCCGGAAATCGTTGATATGCATCTTGCGGACAATGCCTATCTCTTTTCACCCTTCTGGCTGACCATCTGGAAAGCGCGTTTTCGTGCGTGGGGATTTGATCAAACCCTGGCCAGGGAGTTTTTTCATGACATCAGCCGTAAACTGGTATTTGTTGACACCAAGGTTTTGGCGGACGCCCGGCCTCTGGCTCGTGAGGTGGCCACGTATCTGGATCTTCCTCTGGAAATTATTCCCGCGGGTACGCACTATTTTCATCTCAAACTTGTGGAAGTCTTTTTGGAGGGACGTACTGCCCGAAGCCATGAGGAAGCATCCTACCGGAACGATCTGGATGATCTTCGGCGTCAGACAGCAGATTACGCCGCAGCTCTCGACCTGCTGGGCCGGCTCAATAGAAGTGAAGGGATAGTTGAGACCGCAACGAACATCCTGGATATTTTCAGTATGCTTTTTGCGCCGGGACACCTGCTGTATCTGCGTATACTCGATGGAAATCCCGAACGGTTGTTCTCGGGTTCTCACGGAGAGATTCTGGACGATCCGACAACAATCTGTCGTCTTGCAGCCTTTGATGAAGAGTACGGTTGGACCGAATCCGGAAACGGGTTCATCCTGCGGTTTACCTATAAGGATGAGGTGTTGGGAGTTCTGGAAGTCGATCATCTGAATTTTCCCGAGTATAAAGAATATTATTTGAACATGGCCTTGAGCATGGTCAATATCTGCAGTCTGGCCATCGAAAACGTGCGAAAATTCGAGCAGATCAGGGCGTATACCTCCCGGATTGAACGGCAGGCCTTTTTGGATTCCTTGACGGGTGCCTATAACAGGGCCTTTTTTTTCAATGCCCTGGAAGGGGAAATCAAACGCAGTGAACGGTATTCACACCCCCTGTCCGTCCTTTTCTTGGATATCGATCTTTTCAAGAATGTTAACGATACCTACGGTCATGCCGCCGGGGATATGGTGCTTTGTGCTTTTACCGAGGCCTGTCGTGAGGAACTGCGGGACAATGATGTGCTGGGACGTATCGGAGGAGAAGAATTTGCTGTCCTGCTTCCGGAAATCGATGCCGACAACGCAATGACTGTTGCGGAACGTTTGCGCGAGACAATGGAAGCTTTGTGTCTGGAAGAAGACGGCCGGATCATCCGGTGCACGGTGAGTGTGGGGCTTACCCAATGGACGCGTGAAGACAACGCGGACAGTCTTGTAAAACGTGCCGACAACGCGATGTACACAGCAAAGACCGAGGGACGAAACAGGTCGGTCTCCCTGCTTGCGGGCAGTTGCAACCAGAAATAAGGAACACAGAGGCTCGATCACAATGTACCGTTACTGTGATAATACGTAACGTCCCCATGTTCCTTATTGTTCGGGATGGCCGGATTCGAACCGGCGGGCTCTGCGTCCCGAAGGCCGAGGGTGGGATGCTGCTTTTTTATAAAAAAACAAATCCACGCATAAAATCACGCATGAAAAAAAGAAGGGTTACGTTGCTATAACGTAACCCTTTGGTTTTATGGCGGAGAGGGTGGGATTCGAACCCACGTACCCTTGCGGATAACTCGATTTCG
>NZ_JBUDSQ010000026.1:0-40595 GCF_054921335.1 Desulfoplanes sp.
GGTATCTATGTGGCCCCGGCATCTTTGTCAAACACTTTTTGAAAAAAAAGGGAATTGGGTCTCCTGAACCCTACACATCCCCGCACCCAAAAGCCTCCCGACAGAATCCATCCGACGGGAGGCTTGGTTCTCAACATCGCTAACGGCATTTACCCCGTGACCAGCTCTCTTTCCAGCCACTCTCTCACCTCCGGAGTGACGCCATATACTCCCTTATGGTTACTGATCTGGTGCATAAAAGACCTTTCCAGCCGCTCGGGAAGCTCAAAGGAAGCCAGCTCTTCGGCTCCGTCGGAATTGCGCTTGATCAGATAACCTCTGGGCTTGTCCTCCCAGGTGTTGATGACGAAATAATAAGAGACGTCTGCCTTGCTCCTGACACGGTTCTCATAACTCCCGCCGTATCCTGTATTTCCCCATTCGAGATACAAAGCCACGGCATCTTCAGGGGTCATGTTCCAATCAATATCAATATCCTTAAACCTTGCGAACTGTCCCATAGTAACCTCCTTTCATGAATGTTTGATTGTTTAATAATAACCATTACTGACAATGTCAACAAACAATATGCGTTTGTTCAAACAGGAGGGTCGTTGAAAAGTACCGTGGGCACACTGAAAAAAAGGGCGGGGAGTAGATCAAATGCGGATATTGGGACAGGGTGCTCCGCTAGACATGCGATGCCGCCGGTACACCTGGGCCGCATCGACAAAACGGTTGGCCCATTGGGGGTGACTGAAGGCGTGCATATGGGTATACCCGGCAAGGGTATTGTTGGAGAGGAGCATATCGTAATGGGTACACACCCCCTGACCACGTTCCAGATCAAGGCAGGGAACAAGACATTGGGAGTCGACCGCCTCGGAGCGTGAATAATGGAATTCGTGGCCAACCAGAGACGTTCCGACGGGATAAAAGGGATTTTGGGCTATAACTCGCCCCTGGACATAGCCTAGCCCCTGGGGCCTGGGGCAAAACCTCGTAGAGACGGGGAGGATCCCGGCCATGGGATACACCCCCCCCTGATACCCGAGATCACGGCACAGGTACATGAATCCCCCGCACTCGGCATATATGGGCAGACCGGAGCGTGATAGCTCAGCCACTCTTTTCAGCTTCACCGTATTGCCGGAGAGCCCGTTGGCAAAGGTTTCGGGAAAACCGCCCCCAAGATACAGGCCGTGCAAATCCGGCCAAGGGGTATCATCAAGCAAGGAAAGAGAGACAAGCTCTGCTCCCGAAGCCTCGAGAGCTTGGAGATTCTCCTGGTAGTAGAACCAAAGTGAGGCATCCCGGACATAGCCGATGGTCACGGATCCGGTATCCGCCACGGCAGGAGGGTACAAACGTTGGGAAGAAGCAGGGGCGGGATCTGCTGTATCAGCAACCGAAAAAAGAGCGGGCAGGTCGAGATGGTCGCTGACAAATGAGGAAAGACGTGCAAATGCGTGGTCGGCCTGGGTGAATTCCTGATCGGAAATAAGCCCCATGTGACGTTCGGGAATGGGGTTGTCCGCCATCTTGGGCAGGGCACCAAACACCTTTAGATCGGTGTACCGCTCAATGGACGACCGAACAATGGATTCGTGGCGGCTCCCGGCGATACGGTTGAGAATGACCCCCCTGAGGTCCAGCTCAGGCTCGAACACCCGACATCCCATGACAATGGCTGCCATGGTCCGCGTTGTCTTGGTGCAGTCAATAACAATGACTACCGGTGCCTTGAGTACCCTGGCCAATTCCGCAGTGGAACAAGAGCCATCAACGTCTTTGCCGTCAAAAAGCCCACGGTTCCCCTCGATGATGGCCAAGTCATGCCCCAGCATTCTGGCGTGGAACAGGTCCTGAACACGACTCGCCGGAAACAAAAAAGGATCCAGATTGGATACCGATGCCTTGGCGGCCAAAGCCAGCCAATGCGCATCGATATAATCCGGACCCTTCTTGAATGGGCGAACGCGTATTCCAGCATCTACTGCAGCACGACAGAGACCAAGCGAAACAATGGTCTTACCCGACCCGCCACTGAGTCCTGCAAGGACCAGCCTTGGGCAAGGGGTGGTGGATTCCATGCAAAATTTCTCGCGCTCTACCGACCCTTGCGCCGAATTAGATCGGACAAACAGGTCACAAATGCTAAGCTAATAATTATTCACCCTCGGAAGCATGCTGCTTGCCGGCACCTTTGAGACCGTACATGGTCGTGCTACCGCTGGACCAGTATTCAAGGATTTCATCACTGACCATCTTGTTGATAATCTTCTTGGCAGAACGGGGTTTTTCCTCGGGAAAAAGAGCTGCGAGATCCTTGAAATAGAATTTGCTCTTGTTCTTTGATTTCGACTGCATGAAATCAACAACTTTCTGTGCATTCTCGTCCATGAGACCCTCTCATTGTTTGCAAAACATGGGGCGGGAAATACCCGCCCCATTGATGGATACAGCTATTTCTTGAGGTTGGCGAAATCTTCGACACCGTGTGTCCACTTGAAGTTCGTGGTCTGACGCCAGGTATAGTAGGCGGGATCACGGAAATCATCGATGACATGCTCGGTAAAAGGAATATCGCAGACTTCAAAGAATTTTTCCCAACCAATCCGTTCGGCCCAGTCACCAAGACGCTCATACTTATTGGCGTTCTCGGCGTATGCGTCGACGATCTTGCGGATGGTCTTGGTCATTGTAGGCCAGCGGGGGGGCTCATTGGGAATGAAGGCAATAACGACCTTGGAGAACTTCGGTGCGGAGATACGGTTGGAGATCTTTCCACCAACCATGATGGCGATACCGTCACCTTCCTGGTCTGCCAGAGGCAGGGAGGGACACATGGTGTAACAGTTACCACAGAACATGCAACGTTCGTTTTTGATGGCAACGGTCTTGACGGTCTTCTTTTCGCCGGCTTCCGTCTCGATCTCAGCCTTGGAAGGACGGATGGCTGCAACAGGACAGGAAGCAACAGCCAGAGGAATCTCACACATGTTGTCGATGTACTCATGGTCAATCATCGGCGGCTTTCTGTGGATACCGAGGATAGCCAAGTCCGAACAATGAACAGCACCACACATATTCAAACAGCAGGCCATGGAAATACGCAGGATGGCGGGCAGTTTCATGTTGGTGAACTCATCGAAGAGTTCGTCCATGGTGGATTTCACGGTACCGGAAGCATCGGTAGCCGGGGTGTGACAATGGATCCATCCCTGGGTGTGCACGATATTGGTGATACAGGCACCGGTTCCACCGACGGGGAACTTGAAGTCACCACCGGGGCCTTTGCGGCTCAGGAGGTCATCCTTCAAAGGTGCGACCTTGTCCTTGCTGTCAACCATGAATTCGATGTTGTTACGGGTGGTGAAGCGCAGGTAACCATCGCAATGCTGGTCAGCAATTTCAATAATCTCACGGATGTGCTCGGTGCTCATCAAACGGCAGCCACCACAGCGGACGGTGTATACTTCATCGCCGCTCTCGGCCTTGTGCATGAGGACTCCGGGCTCCAGAATGTCATGGTATTCCCATTTGCCAAAATTATTCTTAATGACAGGAGGCAGGAACTCATTGAAATCACGAGGACCAATATCGGTGATCCTGTTTTCCATGGGTTTATCGGGATTATATCCGGATGAAATAAATGCCATTTTGTAACCCCCTTATCTTGCGTGATGTTTTCTGAACTCGTTGATGTCGCGTTCCCAGCCGCCTTCGACCTCTTCCTCTCTCCACAGGATGTAGGGATTGGAACGGGGTTCCTGGATGTGCTGGGGTACAGCCTTGATATTGGTCACTTCCAGAAGTCTCTGGAAGCCCTGGCGTTTGATCAATTCACCAAGCCGTTCGCGGTTCTTACCTTCTTCCATCCACCAGTCCCAGATATTTTCGATAACCTCCTGGATCTCATCGTAGTTGTCTTCTACCTTGATGAAGGGGATGAGCAGGGAACCCATCTGGGCACCGTCAAGAATGGGGGATTTAGCGCCGCAAAGCATAGAACAACCACGATCGTTACCAATCTTCAGAGCGCGGGGCATAACATTGATACAATGCATGCAGCGGGTACATTCCTTGTTGTCGATGACCAGCTTACCATCTTCAAGGCTCATGCACTGTGAGGGACACAGGTCGATGACTTCCTTCTGGATGTCGAATGGGCCCCAGTCGCGACCGGCAAAAGCACCGGCGTTAGGCTGGATTTCACCGCCAACGTATCCGGCGACGGCTTCCTGATCGATGCGGATTTCATCGCGCCAGGTACCGAGGAAAGAGAGGTCGGAACGAGCGATGGCGGCCACACAACCATTGGGACAACCGTCAAATTTAAACTTGAACTTATAGGGGAACGCGGGACGATGGAGTTCGTCCTGATATTCCTGGGTGAGATGGGTACACAGGGCCTGAGTGTCATAGCAGGCAAATTCACAACGGGACTGGCCAAGACAGGTGGCCGGAGTTCTCAGGTTGGAGCCTGATCCGCCGAGATCCTGATCGAACTTGTGGGTCAGTTCAAAAAAGATTTCTTCGAGCTGCTCGGTTGTTGTACCGATAAAGACGATATCACCGGTGGCACCGTGCATGTTGGTCAGACCACTACCACGGAAATCCCAAAGATCACAGAGGTCTTTGAGGTACTTGGTTGTGTAGTACTTACCGGAAGGCTGGTTGACACGCATGGTATGGAAATGGGCAACACCGGGGAAGTTTTCGGGCTGATCGCAATAACGACCGATAACGCCACCGCCGTATCCAAAAACACCGACAATGCCGCCATGTTTCCAATGAGTCGTTCCATCTACATAGGAGAGTTCGAGAACGCCCAGCAGGTCGTCGCAAACATCCACAGGGATCTGATACTCAAGGCTTCTTTCGTTTTTGTGCCTTGATTCTGCTGCCCGTTTGATATCGGACACAAAACTTGGCCATGGACCTGATTCAAGCTGGTCCAGCAATGGAGTCTCACGTTTAGCCATCGCATTTCCTCCTTTAGGGTTTACACCTGATTCAAAAAAACCGCATAACAAGCTTCACGTTTGTTAACCGGACAACATCCCTCAACTTCAATGGAAACAAGCTATTAAACTTTGTGATTTTTCTTACAAACCGAAGAGTTTGTCAACCTGAAAAATAGGGGTCCGCCTGATTCCGTCGCCAGTTCAATGGGTTGTTGTTGGATTCCCGTGGCAACGTACCACGCAACGTCTTCCGTTCACAACCCAAAACGCAAAAACTGTATCTCAATATTATTTGAGCGTCCAGGCACAATTTGATTTTTTTTACATAAATCCCTGTGCAGACCGGCACCCAACCCATCCTATTCCTTGGCCTCTTCAAGAAGCTGTTCAGGAACATCATACCCCGACTCAAGCGCTTTATCAAAGGCATCCCTGGCCTTCCCCTTGTCGCCGCGTTCAAGGTGGACCAAACCAATATTGTTCCAGGCCGGTCCAAAATGGGGCTCCTCCTGCACGACCTTGGAGCACTCTTCCAGGCAGCCCGTGGCATCACCCTGCATCAAATACGCGGCCCCAAGAGAGGTCCGGGCTTGCAAAAAGCCCGGATCAAAAGAGATGGCCCGACGCAATGCGCCAATAGCCTTGTCTATCTCCTGCCTCTGGAGATGTACAAAGCCGATATTTCCATGTGGGACCGCAAAACGGGGGCGCAGTTCTGTGGCCATTTTGTTATAACTCAAACAGCTATCCAGGTCCCCTCTGTACATGGCGATACCGCCCAGTTGGACGTAGGCCTCGGCAAGCTCGGGCTCTTCCTGAATAGCCAAACGGAGTTCCTTTTCTGCGGTCTCGAAATCGCGTTCACCCAGATAGGTCATGGCCAGATTGTAGTGCCCGGTACCGCTATCCGGGGTGGCCCTCATATCTTCTTTAAACTCTTCTACGATCTGCTGTTTGTCCTTTTCGCTCATGTTCGCTCCTCATGGTTCCTGACACAGCGTTTTTACTCATTTGTCTTCACGTCAACTCACCATCAAAGTCACGCCCCTGCTTGGTAAGCATGGCATTGTACCACAGCGAGAATTCATACATGGCCTTGATCTTTTCGTCATGTTTGGTGACCCCAAGGGCCATGGCCTCAATCCCTTCCTTGTAAGCGACCCCCACATCCATGGTCCTCTTGGACTTCATGAACTCGGATACGAGCTGTTGCGCGGTCATGCGTGCAGGTCCCATGCGTATATCGATGGGATCGTTGGGCTCGGCAAACGGATCCCATGCATCATACCCGATCCGCTCGATAAATTTACGCCGTCTCCGTCCCATGTGCTCGTACATGTGCCGCTTTTGCTCTTCCTGTTTTGGAGTTAGAATCTTTGTCATCGTTGTGTACCCATCCTGGACGTTTGGGGGGTCTGCAGTGGCATGGCCGGGCTCAGCTCCGGACCGACCACTGGGCCTTCTTGGCCTTCTTTATTTCCCGGTCAACGCCGAGATAATCCTCGTCATAAACAGTCAACACTGCCGAGGAAACGGGGACAAAGACTGCAGCCAGCTTGTCGTATTTGGAGTTAAATCCCTTGACTACAGCATTGCTCAACAGAACCAGGGAATCCTGGAGGCGCTCAACCTTGACCGTAGGATACGGGGTACCGGGGGTGAACCCTGAGAGACCGCATACATGGGCCTGGCCGCCGATTTCATGGGGCACGCCATAGAGTCGGCATGTAATCGGCCGATGTTCGTACATTTCGCACCGGTCATCATCGCCCAAAAACGGACACCTGATCTTTTCCTGACCGACCATTCTGAGCACGTCTTCTCGGGATTCGCCCTTTTCTTGCATCCTATAGGCCTTTTTCTTGGCCCGGGCCATCTTCCTGTCGGCCTTGTCCGCTCGAAGATAGACGCGGTTCTTGATGTCCTGGGGAAGCTGTTTGAAATGGTGATTGAGATACATCGCCTCGATGAGGGTCAGATCAAAAAGGGCATAGCAGCAGTCACAACATCCCTGTTTGCAGGTCACCTTATCGGGACAGGCCTGCACAATCTGGGCGAAGGCATTGTCGGCACCGGCGACGAGCTTTTTGTATTCATCGAAATACTTGGTAAAATCGAGAGACATGGGAACAACCTCATAACGCAAGGGTCCGCATTCTCGACCATAGTCGGTCGGAGCTAGCGGAGCCACTCGGGGTTTTCGTGATAAAATGTACCAGCGGTCGGACTACCGGAGGAGCGGACCGACCGAATTGCCGAAAAAAGGCTTAAATGTTTCGGGGAAAGAGTGCAAGGGAAGGAGGGGGAGAAAAAGAAGGCCCCCTAGGGAAGGGGGCCTGTGCGTCAATTACGCTTCTTCAACGGTGATGGCGTCGTGCTCGCAGACTTCGATACAGGATTCACATCCGAGACACTCTTCCTCGTTGACAGGAACGGATTTTTCATTCTGCAATTCGTACACTTCCACGGGGCAGACATCGACACATTCGCCGCAACCAACACACTTCTCGGCGTCGACAGTTACGTTATAAGACATAACATACCTCCAAAAAAGTTGATTAGGTAAGATCACTTACCGGAGTGGCGTATGACCTCTCTCCAAAAGTTAAATGAGGTCATAGACGCGAAGATTCCGGGACGCAAGTCTTTTTAACACCTTTTTTCGGGTTGATCCGCGTTTTGAAACGAGCGGAATCCTTGGGCAAAAAAATTCAGAAAAACAGGATATTGAAAAAAGAGCGCACAGTCTTGCCTCTTCCGGACTGTGCGCTCAGAGGTTGCGCTTACTCGCCGATCTCGATCTTAACCCCGACGGCTATCTTGGTCAGCAGGGTCAAGATAAAGAACCCGGCAGCATAGATCCCGAGCGAAACCCCGAGTTCGAGCTGGGTCGGAACATATTCGGTGATTTCCATAAGCGGGTTGGGTACAAAACCACCACCGATCATGCCGAGTCCCTTGTCGATCCAGGCCCCGATGAAAACGAGCAGACAGCCGGCAATGAGCATATTGTCGTTTTCCCGGTTACTTGGAACGATCAGGACAACAACTCCAAGAACACACATGGTCATGGACGTCCACATCCAGGGTACCAGCACCCCGTCACCAAAAAAGAGATAATGCCAGTGGTGCAGATGACCGGGGATGTTGCTGTAATTGACGGTGAAGACTTCACATAGGACCAGGAAGAGATTCACGGACATGGCATAGGCAATGGTCTTGCCGAGGGCCTTGAAGGACTCCTTGCCCGGATCGAACTTGGTGGTCGCTCGGACGATGTACAGCAGGATGATCAGGAAAGCGGGACCGGCAGCAAATGCCGATGCCAAAAACCGAGAAGCCAGAACGGCATCCATCCAGTATCCACGGCCGGGAAGGCCGCAGTACAAGAACGCGGTAACGGTGTGGATACTCACTGCCCAGGGGATGGACAAGTAGATGAAAAACTTGATCCACTTGGGTGGTGCTACTTCCTTGCGGTGGGCCTGCAGGGTGATCCACCCAACGAAAATATTGATGAACAGATAGCCGTTCAGGACGATCATATCCCAGAAAAGCATGGAGTTCGGTGTGGGATGGAGGATGATGTTCATCAGCCGCTGCGGAGAGCCGAGGTCGGCGATGATAAACATGAGACAGAGGCAAACCATGGCCACGGCGTTGAACTCACCAAAGATGAGTACCCGGCCGTACGTCTTATAATCGTGTAGATATTTGGGAATGACCATCATCACGGCCGATGCAGCGACACCGACCAGAAATGTGAACTGGGCAATATAAAATCCCCAAGACACGTCCCGACTCATCCCCGTTATGGTCAAACCATTGACAAGCTGCATGCCGTAGCACACAGCACCGACGGTCATAAGTGCCAGCAGGATAGCCAACCAGCCCCAATAAACCTTATTTCCTTTGAGAACTTTCTCGAGCATAGCTACCCACCTCTTATATTAAGTAGTAGACGCCTGGTTCTGTGCCAAGCTCGGGTTTTCTACGAATGGAATACCGCGAAGCAAGAACCTTGCGCACCTCGGACTCGGGATCTTCCAGGTCACCGAAAACCAACGCTCCTTCCGAGACCTCCACACAGTAGGGAAGCTTTCCTTCAGCCAATCTCTCGGTGCAGAACTCACATTTCTCGACAACCCCCTTGGTCCTGGTGGGGAATTCCGGAGTGACATCCTTGATGTGCGGCCTCGGGTCCATGAAGTTGAAACTCCGGGAACCATAGGGGCAGGCTGCCATGCAGTAGCGGCATCCAATACACCTATGGAAATCCATCATCACGATACCGTCTTCCCGCTGGAACGTGGCCTTGGTCGGACAAACCCGTACACACGGGGGATGGGCACAATGGTTACAAAGGGCCAGCGTCGTCCTCTCCGTTCCGCCGGGAACATACTCATGTGCCTGTTCCGGGAAGACATTGTGCATGCCTGCGGACCAGATCCATTTAACATCCTGTTTGGAATCGATGGTCGGGACATTGTGGTTCTTATGGCAGGCCTCGACACATTTCTTCTCGATGGCCGGAGTCAGCTTCTTGGTATCGATAACCATGGCCCAACGTCCTGCATGGAGGCCCTCACCATGCTCCGGGGCTCCATGCTTGGATGCCATAAACAATCCTTCAGCCCCGTGGGAACCATGGCCCCCAGCCAGAAGCCGGGAAGCCGGTCTGACACTCCACCCAAGGGCGGCCAACCCTGCGATCCCGAGGAATTTTCTTCGTGTACTCTTCATTACTTGGCCTCCTTAGGAGCTACGTGACAATCCCAGCAGTAAGGAGATACGTCCATGGTGTTATGGCAACGGTCACAAAACTTTTCCTTGCTCTCGTGGCACTTCATACACGTCTTAACCAAACTCTTGTGGTAATGCTTGCCATTGAGAGTACTCGTATACACGTGCATTCCCTCCCGGACGACATTGTCCCGCCAGTCGTTGAGCAACTGCATATGCTCGGCACGCATCCACTCCTTGGACTCGACACAATATTTGCTGTTCTTGGGAAGCTCGGGCTGGGGCTGCTTGTAGGCCGCCGATCCGGTATTGTACCAGAAGGGAAACGAAAAAAAGACTACAAAAACAGCCAGGCCGGCGATCACCGTACCTTTATCGTACATTATTCTTCCTCCTTACCAGGCAGAGGTTCGCCTCGCAGATCGGTCTCTCTCTCCTTCTCATTCGGGAAAACAAGAGCGTTGGCCACAAGTTCGTGGATGCCTGTCACCTCGACGCCGGGCACCCAGTAATCCATGAGATCCGGAAAAACCGCCCTGTCGATGGCGCAGATGCACCCCAGGGTATTCACGCCGTACTTGTCGTGGACAAATTTAACGGCATTGGCCCTGGGCAGCCCACCCATCATACGCAATTCGTCATCCTCACCGGCATTGAGACCGGAACCGCCACCGCAGCAGAAGGTCTGTTCACGGATGGTGTTCTCGGGCATCTCGTAAAAATGGTTACAGACGTTGTCGATGACATAGCGCGGCTCATCGAGCAGTCCCATACCCCGGGCGGGGTTGCAGGAATCATGATAGGTGAGTTTCACGTTGTCGTTTCTGGACTTGTCCAGATTCAACTTGCCGTGTTTGATGAGATCGGCGGTGAATTCACAAATATGGACCATCTTTGTGGATGTGGCGTATTCGAAAACAGTGCCGGTAATGGGATTGACCGGTGTTTCCATGTGTGATTTCTGGTACTCGGGCCCGTTCATGGTATCCATGTATTGGTTGATGACGCGCCACATATGACCGCACTCACCGCCGAGGATCCATTTGGCACCCAGCCGCTCAGCCTCCATGTACATCTTGGAATTGAGACGCTTCATGGTCTCATGGGAGGTGAAGAAACCGAAGTTTCCACCCTCCGAGGCATAGGTCGACCAGGTCACCTTCAGACCGTATTCCCTCTTGAGATACTCGAAGAGCATCAAGTATCCCATGCAGGTATAGGTGCCGGGATCTGCAAAATAGTCACCCGAGGGGGTGATGAACAGGATGTCCGCGCCTTTTTCATTAAACGAAGGCTCGGGAAGAATGCCGGTGACTTCCTCGATATCTTCACAGAAAAAGTCGAGCATGTCCCTCATGGCGTGGGGCTGGATACCGAGATGGTTACCGGTACGGTAGCAATTGGCAACCGGAGTGGCGATCCAGTCGATATTCAATCCGACCAGGTTCAGCAATTCACGCCCCATGATCGTGATTTCCGCGGTATCGATCCCGTAGGGACAGAACACGGAACACCTACGGCACTCACTGCATTGGAAAAAATAGTACCACCATTCCTTGAGCACCGAGAGCGTCAGCTTGCGGCCACCGGCGAACCGGCCCAAAATCTTCCCGGCCTTGGTGAACTCGCCACGGTATACGGAACGCAGCAGCTCCGCCCTGAGGACGGGCATATTCCGGGGATCGCCGGAGCCGATAAAGAAATGGCATTTGTCCGCACAGGCCCCACAGCGCACACACACATCCATGAAAACCTTGAAGGTCCGGAAACGGTCGAGACGCTCGCGCATCCCGTTGAGGATAATCTCCTGCCAGTTCTCCGGAAGCTTCCAGTCATCGTCGAGGGGATTCCAGCTCCTGGCGTTGGGCAGACCCACATACTCGACGCTCTTGGCGTTGGAGGCATAACAATACCTTCCGTCCTTGATCTCCAGGGGAAGGTCCATCCAGTCCCCCTTGGGGGGCATGTAATCGATCTTGTTGGCTAGTTCATTCGCTTTTGGAAGATTAGACATTCTCCGCTCCTTCCTGCTTGTCCACCGGCAGACCAGCCTCAACCATCTTCTCTCTGAACTCGTCCTCATACTCGGCGTAAGTGTGGACGGGAACAGGGTAGTTCCAGGGATTGATGTGTCTGACAGCTCTGTTGTTGGAGGCCATATTTCTTGTTGGGCTCATGAAAACACCGCCCATGTGCATCAGTTTGCTCAAGGGGAAATACACCAGCAGGGTACACACCAGGAAGAGGTGAACATAAAAAATGACGCCGATTCCCTCAGGAATGACCGGGTGCAACTGAACCAGATTCATGGTCAGCTCCTTGATGGCGACCACGTCGGTCTTGATGAAGTAGCGCATAGCTATTCCGGTGCCGCCGATGCTCAAAATCAGCAGCAGAGGAAAAAAGTCGGCCACCAGAGAGATGAAACGCATGTGAGGAACGACCAGTCGTCGGATGAGCAGGTAGACGATGGCCAGCATGAAGATGGCATCCGTGAGATAGAAGGTGGGGGCACCGAGCTGGAGCACACCGTCAACCGCATCGAACACAGAAACGAGACCCGGCACGGGTTCGGTAAAAAACCGCATATGCCTGATAACAATGATCAAAAAGGAGTAGTGGAACGCAAGGGCGCCCAACCACAACCATTTGCTCGAACTGAAGGCCAGCCTGGGACCGGATCTCAGGTCGATCTTCGTGTTCCGAAACAGTGAACGGAAACACAGAACCTCAAGAAGCATCCTACCGACCACTCCGGACGTCGTGGAAGGATTTTCGAGTTTTGAATGTTTAACCCATGGCAACGATTTCTGCTGACCACAAGTGGTCGGAATCCTGAAGGGCACCGGAGATTTCGCCCAATCCACGACTCGCATACAAAAACCGATGACGAACAACAAGAAGGCCGCGTACGGAATGACGGTCCCAAAAAGGGACTGCCACCCCATTGCTCCCGCTCCGAGTACGGAGACCACGACGAGAGCAAATACCAGAAACAGGGAATAAAGTGCTTTCATCTACCTCTACCTCGTTTAGATTTGCACCACAAAAAAAATAAACAGACCTCAGTCTGTGACCTCCTTAATAAGGTTGGACTTCTCCAAGAGTTTGTTGGTCCGGTTGTACAAGTGGTTTGCCTTGTGCTTCCAGATTTTTTCCCGGCAGGCCATGTACAAGTCAAAGGCGACACATGTCATGGTGTCGATGCGGGACTCAATGACCCCCCACTCACGGATCCCCTCGGGAGTCGCCAGATCCGCCCGAACCTCGTCCTTGAGAATCTTCTTGATGCTGAAAACGAAATCAACCGCAGCCGATGGCCTGAATCCCTGGACCGCACGGATCCTGACCACGCCGTCGACGAGTTGCTCCAGTCCTTCCTCATGACCATCCTGGAGCAGGTAGTCCAGCATGCCGTCAAGGCAGGTCCGGAATGTGGTCCCGACCGGATTGGCAAACTCATTGCCCGTTTCCTTGAAAAACTTGGCCCCCTGGGACTTATAGGATTCCAGGAAGGCATCCAGCCACGTGGCGACAATTTTTTTCTTCCGCCCGTACAATCCGTCTTGAAGACTCATGGTTTCTCTGTTCTCTAAAAGTTTCAGCTCATTGGCACGTCGGATGGGGACCTTGCAGTGCAGCCCCAAACGCATAGATGCAGGGTTCTTAAATCACAGGCAATTTGTCGTCAAGACAAATTGAGAAAAATTTAACAAGCATATACCCATTTTTACCCTTTTATTACAACATTTTAGACAGAATTTTTTCATATTGACAAGCCACCCGACCTAATTCCATACGAGCACCTGATCTATCGTTACGCCCCACCTGCCGAGGGTTTTTCGGTCTACAGCGGAAAAGCGATCCCCTGAAACCGGCCGAACAAATAGAACACGCCGACTCCGTGAGCTGCCCGGGTTTTTTTCCTATGCTTTTGGATGCGCATGTGCTAGTCGGTGCAGCTCTCGATTATACTGTAGTCCATGTAACATACCCAATAACCACCTACCGTATCATGCCTTCAATACCATTATATACCTCGCTACGATCTCTCCTCCTCGTCTTCCTCTTTCTCTGTTGCCTTCCCATAAACACCTTGGGTGCAACAAATACCGGTACGGATGTTGCCTGGAACCTCCAGGCCGATTCCGTCCAAACCCTGGGTGGGGGCGAAATAACAGAGGCAAGGGGCAATGTTTTCCTGTTTCAGGACGACAACTACCTTCAGGCCGATTACGCCAAGTACTACAAATCCACCCAGTGGCTCTACCTTGAGGGCAGCATAAAGGCCAAATGGGACGGTGATTTTCTGCGAGCCGACACGGCCGAATTCGATCTGAACAATCGTGTGGGCTGGCTGACCAACGGTCAGGTGTTCATCGAGGCCAACCATGTGTATGTCAAAGGGAAAAAAATCCACAAGACCGGGGACAACACCTACACCTTCGACCAGGCAACCGTGACCTCGTGCGACGGCACCCGGCCCGCATGGTCTCTAAAAACCAGTTCAGGCGAAGTCACAATAGAGGGGTATGCCCGCCTCTGGAACCCCAGACTCCAGGTCAAGGGCCGCCCGGTTCTCTATTCGCCCTACCTGGTTGTTCCCGTAAAAACCAAACGCCAGAGCGGCTTCCTCCTTCCGGATCTGGAAATAAGCAAGCAGCTCGGCACGCACATCAATCTGCCCTACTACCAGGTCATTGACGAAGAAACCGATCTGACCCTGTACGAAAATTTCATGAGCAAACGTGGTCTTATGCAGGGAGTTGAATTCCGTACCACCCCGGACCTGGACACCAAGACCCTGGTTCGCTTTGACTGGCTCAGGGATCATCAGGACTATAGAGACGGAGAGTACACCTCGAATGATTGGCAGCGCCCTCATGACGACCGGTACTGGCTGCGGGGCAAATTCGACGGCTATCTCTTCTCAACCCTGTGGCCGACCAAGATCGATCTGGATATCGTCTCCGACTACCAGTATCTCCGCGAGTTCAACGACGGATTGAGCGGCTTCGAACAGAGCAGGACCGATTTCACGGAAGAATTCGGCCGGGACATTGAGGACGATGACGATTCCCTGCGGGAAAACATCCTTTCGGTCCGTCGGAATTGGGCCAGCATGGGGGTGGAATTCCGTCTCGAATACACCCAGAACCTGGCCTATTTCAACGACAACTCGGATAAGGATCCGGCCCTGAACCCGACCCTTCAGCAGCTTCCGGAAATCAATTTCAACGTGTACAAACACCAGCTGGCTTCCACCATGTTCGAATGGGAAGCCACCTCCCAGTACACGTATTTCTGGCGGGAATACGGCACCAAGGGATCCAGGCTGGACGTCCATCCCAAAATCAGCCTGCCGCTGCGATCCGGATTCGGGACAGTCATCCCGAAAATCGGCTGGCGGGAAACCCTGTACGCGGTGGACCGGTTTGAAAACGTGCCGGACTCGGTGGACACGGGCGACAAATACCCCCTGCGGGGCATCCCGGACGCCTCTGTAGAGATGACGACCACCTTATTCAGGATATACGACTTCCAGCCCCTGCCGGCTCCGGACAAGGACAGCCTGGGCAGTTCCGCCTGGACCAAAATCAAACATACCCTTACTCCGGATATCGAATATGCCTGGATTCCGAATACCTTGAAGGACCAGCAGAAAAATCCCCGGTTCGACAGCGATGACACCATCTATCCCGAGAGCAACCTAACCTATTCGTTGACCAATCTCCTGACCCGCAAGCGGATGACAGTGATCAACGATCCGGCAACCCAGGGCAATTCAACGACTGCCCGGGCGGACTACCTGGATTTTTTCCGCATCAAACTAGAACAGAGTTATGACTTCCGTGAAGCCGAGCGGACCGAGGACGCGGATGTCTATCCCACCCGCCCCTTTTCCGACATCGAGGCGGAGCTGACCATCTACCCCAAAAAATATCTCAGTCTGACCTCCTCCTCCTGGTATTCTCCCTACCTCAACCGCATCACCGAGCACGAGCACACGGCCCGGGTCTTTCTCGACGACCTGGCCAGCGCGTATTGCGGGTTGGATTTCGTGGACCGGGAACAGGAATACAAATACAAGACAAACTACCTGGGTGCAGGCGACCGCTCCCGCATCCTGACCCTTGGCGGCGATGTGGCCCTGCCCAAGGATTGGTTCCTGGCCGTGGACTACAAGGCCGATCTCGAGGACGGTAAAGACCTCGATCGCAAAATGACCCTGACCTACAAACACCAATGCTTCACCTTTGAATGTTTCTTGTCCAAAACCGACACCGACGAAAAAATTGCCTTCATGATCACCCTGTACAATCTGGGATCCATGGGAGGATGACCATGCACCCGACAATCCGCGTTCTTCCCCCGGAACTCCAGAGCCAGATCGCGGCCGGGGAAGTTTTGGAGCGACCGGCCAGCGCCATCAAGGAACTTGTGGAGAACAGTCTAGACGCCGGTGCTAGCAACATAACCATTGAGATCGACGGGGGTGGGCAGGAACGGATCATGGTCCAGGACAATGGTCGGGGCATCCCGGAAGACGAAATCCCCTTGGCCCTTACCCGCCACGCGACGAGCAAGATATCCCGCATGGACGACCTGCAGTCCATATCCAGCTTCGGATTCAGGGGCGAAGCCCTGGCCAGCATCGCTTCGGTCTCCCATACCCTACTGACCTCCGTGGTTCCAGGAGCGGACCAGGGGACCCAGACCGAGGTCACCCATGGCCGGATTTTAGAAACCCGGCCGGCCGCCATGGGCCAGGGAACACGCATCGAGGTCAGGGATCTCTTCGCCAATGTTCCGGTCCGGCTCAAATTCCTCAAGAAAACCGTCACCGAGGCCAGAAGGTGCCAGGAGGTTGTGGCCCAGCTTGCACTGGCCCATCCGGACGTATCCTTCTCTCTGGCACACAATGGGCGGACTATCTACGCATTCCTCGCCGGGGAAAACCTGGTGGATCGACTCGACCGTATCTGGCCCCCCAGCCTTATGCACGGGCTTGCCGGCATCGATTACTCCCGGAAGGGGATGACCGTTCGGGGGGTCATTGGATCCCCCCAGCAGGCCCAAGGGCGTGGGGACCGGATCATCATCTACGTCAACGACCGCCCGGTTAAGGACAAGCTCTTGCTACGGGCCCTGAGGCAGGGCTACAAAGGGACATTGCTGTCCAAGGAATATCCGCAGGCGGTCCTCTTCCTGTCCATCCCGGCAAAAGAGGTGGACATCAATGTACACCCCGCCAAGACCGAGGTACGGTTCCTGGACGAACGGACGGTCTTCTCCATTGTCCAAGGGGCGGTACAACAGGGGCTCGAAGTGTTCCGAGAGCTCCAGGGACCGGGAAACAGCCCCTCTGCCGCCAGTCCCCAAGAGACCCACCTCGGTCTGCCCAATCAGGAGGACATGCAGCCCGCCGGTTCCAGGCCGGGGCCAAAGGACAGCGAACTGCCCAAATTTTCATCCATCCATGAAGCCCAGCGACTCTTCGGATCCCGGGAAAATACCCAGGCCCAGCCAGAGAGGGACCCCTCTCCCCGGATCGAAGCGGATCCGGCGCCGGTCCACAACGGCACTCCATCTCCGTCCAACGACCACCAAACTCGGCCATGCGTCCCCCCCCCGGCTCCCCCGGCGCACGGATGGACCTATTTGGGACAATTCAACCGGACCTATCTCATCCTAAACGCCAATGACGATACCCTGATCCTCATGGACCAACACGCGGCCCATGAACGGATCTTGTACCAGGCGTTCTCATCGGCCGGCAACCGAGGTGAACACCAGCGGCTGGCCATTCCTCTGGAGATGTCCCTGCATTCGGCTGAAATAGAGGTACTTGACAGATTATGGGGGGACCTCGGCAGACTCGGCTTCACTCTGGAACGTTCCGCCCCCCGGACCCTGCTCATCAGGTCCATCCCCGTGAATCTGGAGACAAGTGGGGCCACGGCCTATCTGAGAACGGTTCTTGGGGAGCAATCCAAAGATATGGACGCCCTGTGGACGACCCTTGCGTGTAAGAGTGCCATCAAGGCCGGGCATGTGCTCACCTATGACGAGGCCATGCATCTCATTGAAACATGGTCGCAATGTTCCAACAACCGTTACTGTCCCCACGGCAGACCGATCCTTGTCCAGTGGACCGTTTCCCAACTCGAAAAACTATTCAAAAGAAAACCTTGAAGCAGCAGACAGGCGAACGTAGGAGTGTCCGTTCCGACTCCTCCCGGTACCGGAACCCCGTTCTGTGGGGCGGTGGAGCGAACCCATCCGGACCTGTCCGTACCCCAGGAGAATCCCCATGAATATTCTACTTGTAGGATCAGGTGGCAGAGAACATGCCTTGGCGTGGAAAATCAATCAAAGCCAGCTGTTGACAAAATTATATATAGCCCCCGGAAACGGCGGGACCGCCTTGGAAGGGGAAAACGTGGCCATTGGAGCGGACGACATCCCCGCTTTGGTCAGCTTTGCCCAGGAAAAATCCATCGATCTGGTGGTTGCCGGTCCGGAACTTCCCCTGGTCCTGGGACTCAAAAACGCGCTCGAGGAGAAAAACATCCCCTGCTTCGGTCCCGGTGCCTATGGAGCGCAACTCGAAGGATCCAAAGGATTTGCCAAGTCCGTGATGGAGGAAGCCGAGGTGCCCACGGCCGATTTCGCGGTATTTGACGACCCCTCCATGGCCAGAGAATATTTGGCAAGGCAGACCATGCCCGTGGTCATCAAGGCGGACGGGCTCGCTGCCGGTAAGGGCGTTGTCATTGTCGACAATGTGCAGGAAGGACTGGACACCCTTGAAGAGATGATGGGGGCCAAGATATTCGGTAGTGCCGGGAGTCGTGTGGTCATCGAAGAGGCATTGCAGGGCGAGGAGGCTTCCTTTCTGGCCTTTTGTGACGGCCGCACGGTCGTTCCCCTGCCCTCGTCACAGGACCACAAACGGATCGGCGAGGGGGACACCGGTCCAAACACCGGAGGCATGGGCGCGTACAGCCCGGCTCCCATTCTGCCCCGCAAGGACTATCAGGCAACCAGTGATCTGGTCCTCAAGCCGATCATTCAGCACCTCGACGCCATGGACCACTCTTTCAAGGGGGTCCTTTACGCGGGACTCATGTACACGGACAAGGGGCCCTATGTTCTGGAATACAACGTCCGGTTCGGGGATCCCGAATGCCAGCCCCTTTTGGCCCGTTTGGACACGGACATCGTCGAGATCATGCTCGCCTGTATCGAGGGCCGACTGGACAAGATGCGCATCTCCGTCAAACCGGAACACAGCCTGTGCGTTGTCCTTGCGGCCGACGGCTACCCGGGCAGTTATGGCAAAGGGATGGAGATCACCGGGATTGAGGATGCCGAAACCATCCCAGGGGTCAAGGTTTTCCAGGCCGGAACCCGACTCGAAAACGGCAGGACCCTGTGCAACGGCGGACGGGTTCTCGGCGTGACAGCCCTGGGCCGGGATCTCGAAGAAGCCCAGGCCAGGGCCTACCGGGCCGTGGACAAAATCAACTTTGACGGCAAATGCTATCGCGGGGATATCGGCGACAAGGGATTGTCCCGGGAATAAAAAAATCCCTTGCAAAAGATCCATACCGGATGGATCACCATCCAAGGAGAAACCATGCCCAAAGTAGCCATTTTCATGGGAAGCATCTCGGATGAGGACAAGGTCCGTCCCTGCGCGGACATTCTGGAAAAACTCGGTATCGACCACCTCCTGACCGTGACTTCGGCCCACAGGACTCCGGACCGGACAGCACGCCTGGTCAAAGAACTGGAGAACCAAGGGTGTCAGGTGTTTATCTGTGCCGCAGGACTGGCCGCCCACCTGGCCGGGGCCGTGGCCGCCAAGACGAGCAAACCCGTTCTGGGAATACCCATCACCGGTTCTCCCCTCGGGGGCTGGGACGCCCTGCTGGCGACCGTCCAAATGCCCCCGGGATTCCCCGTGGGTACCCTGGCCCTGGACAAGGTCGGAGCGAAAAACGCGGCCTGGCTGGCCGCCCAGATCATTGGCCTGAGCGACCCGGAGGTGGCCCAAAAAATCGAACAGGAGCGCGAGGCCATGCGCGGAGACGTTGAAAAAGCGGCCCAAAGCCTGCAATGACGACAAAAAATCCCCCCTGGACAATGTGTCCAGGGGGGATTTTTCTTTTTTCCAGGCATGATAGGACCGATTGCTCAAAGCATCCGTTCTATATCCCTGGTCTGTCGCTATTTCTCATATCCCTGCAGAAACTCCAGGAATTCGTTTTCCGGAGTCATGATCAGCCGGGTATTCTTGGACAACCCCCTCTTGTACGCCTCCAGACTCTTGACGAACTTATAGAATTCCGGATCCTGCCCAAGTGAGGCGGCATATATCTCGGTGGCCCGGGCATCGCCCTCACCCTTGAGAACTTCGGCCTTCTTCTCTGCCTGGGCGAGCATGATGGTCCGTTCCTTGTCCGCTCCGGTGCTGATCTTCACTCCCTGCTCGCGCCCCTCGGAACGGTACTGCTTGGCCTGGCGCTCACGCTCGGCCCGCATGCGTCCAAAAATGGCCTTCTGGTTTTCCGGGGGAAGATCGGTCCGTTTGATGCGTACGTCGAGGACCAGGATACCATAGTCCTTGAGCAGGGAGTTGGCCTTGTCAGTGACCTGGGTCATAATCTCGGCCCGGTCGCTGGAAACTATTTCCGTCAGGGTGAACCGGCCAAGAGAGACCCTGAGCTCTGCATAGATGATGTCATCGAGCCGGGAACGACCGCCCTCGATATTGTGCACGGTCCGGTAGAAGAGCAGGGGATCGCTGATCCGCCACCTGGAATAGTTGTCCACAACGAGATTCTTCTTGTCCTTGGTCAGAATCTCCGCAGGCGGGGCATCGTATTCCAGGATACGGTGATCGAAAAAAATCACGTTCTGGACAAAGGGCATCTTGAAATGCAGCCCGGGTCCGTTCTCGTCGCCTACGGGTTTACCGAGTTGGAGGACAATGGCTCTTTGGGTCTGATCGACGATATAAACCGACTGGAACAAACCAAGGAGCAAGGCCACGGCAATAATCACGAATATCATTGGTAGTTTTCTTTCAGCCATGGTCTACTTACCTCCCTTGTTCCCACGTGTAACGTTCTTCGTACCCAGCATTCTGCCCGCCTGGGACTGTTCCCCTATCCTGTCCAGTGGGAGATATGGAACGGCCCGACCCATGGCCTCGCTGGAAATGATCATCTTCTGGACGTTGGGCTGGGACAGAATGGTCTGCATGGTTTCCAGGTACATCCGTTTCTTGGTGATGTCCTTGGCCTTGTCGTACTCACGCAGAACAGCCAGGAACCTGGAACTGTCACCCTCGGCCTTGTTTATCACGGACTCCTTGTAGGCCTCTGCCTTGTTCACGATGGAGGCCACTTCACCACGGGTCTTGGGGATCAGGTCATTGCGATAGGCCTCGGACTCGTTGATGAACCGGCTCTTGTCCTCCTTGGCGCTGGCCACATCCTTGAAGGCGTCGATAACCTGCTTGGGCGGATGAACATCCTGGAGCTGAACGGCTACGATACTGATCCCACTGGTATAGTGGTTCAGTATGGACTGCAGGAGACGCTTGGTCTCGTTCTGGATGGCGAACTTGCCCGTGGTCAGGGCGTTGTCGATTTTATTGTGTCCGATGACCTTGCGCATGGCCGCTTCGGCGGCATCCTTGACCGTTTTTTGGGGCTGACTGATGTTGAACAGAAAATTCTGGGCGTTCTTGATCTGGTATTGGACGATGAATTGCACACTGACAATGTTCTCGTCACCGGTAAGCATAAGGGCTTCTTCGGGGAAGACCCTATTCTGCCCAACGTTATACCCCCGCGTTGCGCCGGACCTGAAACCGACTTCGATACGGCGCACCTGCGAGACCTTGGGCGTCTGCACGGTTTCAAAAGGTATGGGCAGATGAAAATGGGGGCCGGCCTGAGTGGTCCTGTTGTAGGCACCAAACCGTTGGACAACCCCGACCTCGTCCGGTTCGACAATATAGACCCCGCTTGCCATCCAAAGGACAACGATGACGAGGATGACCAACTTTCCACCCGGCAACTTCATCTGCCGGATCTGCTTGATCTTATCATCCAGATTTCCCAGATCCGGTGCTTTCCCGGGCTGGTGCCTCTGCTTCTGCTCTTGCAATTTTTCCCAATCCCAACTCATAGATTTCTCCGAATAAAAAGGTGTGTGTCCCGGAAAAGACCCCTCCGTGGCCACCGGACTCTGGAACAGGGGCAACGCACATGCCCCCTCCACGTTCCCGCCCAATGGGTAGCAGGACCCATTTCCTTCCTGTCAGGCAACGTTCACAAAATATGCATCAAATGGAGAGCTGACAACCCCTTCAGCCCATTTGTTTTTTTGACTTTTACCTCTGGGACGTCTACTCCTTCCCAGAATTGCTCACGGCAACCATGGGTCAACGACAATCGCCCACACAAATGTGGACACGGGAAAGCAGTGGGGTACGGATCGTGCATTCGTACAACCGATCCCTACCGCAGCCCCCCCCTCCTGCGGGGTTCTGCTCCATCGGACCAACCTTTCCAAAATAACATACAGGATACCCTAATGAAACCGATCAATCAATCAATTTTCAGAGCCTACGATATTCGGGGCATCGTAGACACCGATTTCGATGAGGAATGGGTGCAAACCCTGGGCCGCGCCTGTGGGACCTTCTTCAGGAACAAGGGGCACAAAAGAGCGGTTGTCGCCCACGACTGCCGACATTCCTCACCAGGGTACCAATCCGGCATGGTCCAGGGACTCATGGAATCCGGGATCCATGTGACCTTTATCAATATGGTGGCCACCCCCCTTTTCTATTATGCGGTCAAAAAAATGGGGCTCCATGCCGGAGTGATGATCACCGCCAGCCATAACCCAAAGGAATTCAACGGATTCAAGGTCTGGGAGGGGGAAAGCACTGTGCATACCGACGACATCCAGACCATTTATTCCATCATGGCCTCTGGTGACTTTGTCCAGGGCGAGGGAATGGCCACGGAAGTGGACATCGTCCCGGCCTATCTTGAAGAACTTTCCTCACAGACAAAACTCGAGCGGCCCGTCAAGGTCGTTGTCGACGGGGGTAACGGGAGCGCCGGACTGGTCTGCGTCCAGCTTCTGGAACAGATCGGGGCTACGGTCATTCCTCTGTACTGCGAACCGGACGGCACCTTTCCCAACCACCACCCCGACCCGACCGTTCCGGACAATGTTCGGGATCTCAAAGCAGCGGTCCTCGAGCATGGGGCCGAACTCGGGGTCGGGTTGGACGGAGACGGCGACCGCATCGGGGTGGTCGATGAAAAGGGGGACATCCTCTACGGGGACAAACTCCTGGCCATCTATGCCCGGGAGGTCTTGGAAGACCATCCCGGGGCCACGGTAATCGGTGAGGTCAAATGTTCCCACTTACTCTACGAGGACATAGCCGCCCATGGGGGGAGCCCTTTGATGTGGAAGACCGGGCACTCCCTGATCAAGGCCAAGATGCAGGAGACGCAGGCACTTCTGGCCGGCGAAATGAGTGGACACATGTTTTTTGCCGACCGGTTCTACGGATTTGACGATGCACTCTATGCGGCCCAGCGGCTGGTCGAAATCCTGGCGGGAAAAAAACAGGCCCCATTGAGCGGGTTTCTCTCATCCTGGCCCGTCACCCACAACACCCCGGAAATCCGTATGGAGTGCCCAGAAGGGATCAAATTCAATATTGTCCGCAAGGCACAGGAATACTTCAGTAACGGATTCGAGATGAATGACGTGGACGGTGTGCGGCTGACATTTAAGGATGGATGGGCCCTACTCCGGGCGTCCAATACGCAACCGGTCCTGGTTCTGCGTTTCGAGGCGGAATCCGAGAAACGGCTGGAGGAAATCAGGGAAACCATCGAACATCCCCTGCAGGATTGGATCAGGGAATTTTCCAAGAAGTGAGGCCAATACCCCGTGTTTATCCCCAAGATTTCAAACCGCCCCGAGGATACGCCGATACGTCGATTTTTGCGTTTCATGGGACTTATCGGGGTGTTTGTCCTTGTCGGAGTCCTCTACTGGCATTATTATGAAGACTCTTTTGACAAAATCCAGGCCAAACAATCAATCTGGGACCAGACCAAGACACTGACCACAGACCAGAAACAGGCCATCCAGTCCTTTGGAAGAATGCTCAAGTCCCGCTACGGAGTGGATCTTAAGCTCAAAATCACCAAAGAATCCGTGATCGTGCCGACGCTCAATCCCAGGACCCTGTTCATCGGCATCTGTCCTGAAAGAAAGGAGGTCACGGTCATATTTCCCCCGCTCGTGCGATCGGCCCTGGGAAATCGGTTCGAGGACTTTCTGGCCCAGGAACATTTCACCTCCTATTGGAAGAAGGGCAACTGGCCCCAGGGACTGGGTTCGGCTCTGACCCTTCTCGGAGAGAGACTCGAACGGTTGGACAAGAATGGATAAAGCAAATGAACTCCCCCACGTAAATGCGTATACGGATGGCTCAGCCCTTGGAAACCCCGGCCCCGGGGGGTGGGGTACTGTTCTCAAGCACGCGAAAAAAAACAAGGAACTTTCCGGCGGATTTTCCCGGACAACCAATAACCGGATGGAACTCCTCGCAGCCATCAAGGCTCTCGAAACACTGACCCAAAAGGCGAACGTGGACCTGTACACAGATTCCAAATACCTCTGTGATGCGGTGAACAAACACTGGATCAGGGGATGGGTGAAAAACGGCTGGAAAACATCCGCCAAGAAACCGGTCAAGAACCAGGATCTATGGACCCGCCTCATTCCACTACTGGACAAACACGAGGTCCACTTCCATTGGGTCAAGGGACACAGCGGCCATCCTGAAAACGAGCGGTGCGATGCCCTGGCCAAAGAAGCGGCGTCAGGATCGGATCTGGCGGTTGATAAGGGGTATGAGGGGTAAGGACCAAGGATATACGCTAGAGGATATAGGATGTACTTACACACAATCTCGTAGGGGCGATTCATAAAGCGCCCGTTTTTGCAGCCCCTCGGGAGGGGCTGCAAAAACATTCTTTGGCATCCTGCATGGATAACGGTTATTTTTGCGACGGGGCGTATCACCCATTCCGGAAAATTCCAGGCATCGAGGTTGCTTCCCGCCTTTCGTCAGCTATTGAACAAACACCAATTGTACACAAAGTGGATGACAACCGGGGCCAGAATATTCCTATATCGTTCCCAGGCCCAACCGAAGATCAGGGAGGGGATGAACACGGCTGCGGCCCACAGGGGCGGATGATGGACGAAATGGACGCCCGTAAACACAGCTGATGTCAGAATGTTGGCCCAGGTTATTCCCGGGATCACAACCTGCCTGCCCCAGGCAAAGCCCCTTAACCATCCCTGGAAGCCGTACCTGAACACACATTCCTCGAAAGCCGCCTTGCCCAGCAGAACCGACCATCCCATGGCAACCCGCTGTTCGGGCAGCAACCAGGCCAGCATGCCCGCAGCAGCTACCAGGTAAAACAGGGAATCCCGTGTAAAAAACCATCCCCCGGCAAAAGGGTTCAGTCCTTCAGGGGATGCGTGGGACATCTTTTTCAAACCTGCGATCCTTCTGAGGTAAGCCCGAATGGCACAGTTCGCCTCCACACAACGAGAAAGATCAGCCAAGCAACTTGACCATGGGCTTCCCCAATGATCCGCTCAAACTCACCTTGTAGGTGGTTCCCGGGCGCATAACCAGAGAAGCCGCAGGAAATTGTTCCGCCACGGCACCATCGGGAGTGAGTGAAACGATCAGTTTCAGCCCGCTGCGTGCAAGAGGATGGCGGAGGAGAATATTCCCCGAGACCGTTCCCCTCATGCCCTTGCACGAAAACGCGCAGCTAACGATTTCTACCCGTCCCTTTTCCATGCGGACCACCACATCACCCTCACCATTGGCGACCGTGATCTTCCCGGACAGGGGCGTCTCCAGGCCAAACGCGACCCTGTCCACCCCAACCGTGGCATTGCCCGTACCCCGGGCGATCCGGCCCAAGGAGCCGCGAAACACGATCCCACCGGACGTTTCCCCGGAAGCACCTTCCAAAATTCCCATACAGCCCAGCACTCCCTGCAGCCCGACACCGTCGAAGGACAGACGACCATCGAATGTATCGGGCCGGTTCATGGGGGAAAGACGCCCCTCTCCATCCAGCGTCCCGCCAAAAACCCGTCCTTGCCAGGATGCATCCCAGGCCTTGCGCACAAACGACAAAGGCGAGATCCGGCATCCGAGTTCCTCGATCCCCACGGTCGGAAGACCGGGAACCCTCAAACATATAAGATCGACATCCTGCACCTCGAGCCCCAGAGGCAACAGCGGTTCGGCCTGCCCCACCCGTACCCGGACCGGGGGTGACTCCATCTTTGCCAACCGGGCATTGACATAGGCGGTGTACGGAAAACCGAGCCATAGACAGATAAGGGCAATAAGCACGGCGAACGAGATGTAGCCGAATATCCGTTTCATCCAGCCAACGATCATTGCCTGCCTCCAAGGCCCGCAATTGAACGATCGTCACGGGGAACGAACGAAAATTTCTTCCAAACCGGGTATATCATCTTTGAATATCCTTGTGGATTCACGACAAGGCCGACAGCACCAGATCCACGTCCAGCAGATTCCGGTTGCGCTGCTTGGACCGGATGGTCAACCGTTTCACCCGGACCTGCTCGGGTGCCGTTTCAATGTGGAAAAGATAGGGCACCAGGATCTCCAGATCCACGCCCGTGAGCCGCATCTCCACCAATTCTTCGGTGCGTTCCTCGGAAAGGGTCTTCTGGGCCGGTCGCATGAACACGATGTGCTTGCGCAGCCCGTCCTTGGCGGCCAGGGATTCCACAAACGAAAACAGGGTGAATTTTTCGGGACGCTTGAGTGCGGCCTTGCCCATGCGCTCCAAGGTCTTGTTCTGGCGCTCATACTGATCCCCAAGAACCATGAGTTCCTGAAGATACTCCCTGGACCGCTCGATCTTGACCCCGGCCCGGGCCCTCTTGGCCTGCAGGGGCACGATCCCCCACTGATACACGGCCATTCCCCCCACAACGATGAGAGCCACGGCCAGCAATATTTTTCTGGTTTTCGGATTCAGATTTTCGAGCATGATTGTCTCGTAGTCATAAAAAAATGTGGGTGCGCAGAACACAGCGTGCAGTCAAAAAACCGCATCGCGAGTCATAAGGGAAAATGAACCCGTTTCCCGTCTCCAATCTCCCGTCTCAAGTCTCCCGTCTCCCGTCTCCCTATATCATACATTCCTTTCCTGCGCACTGCGTACTGTACACTGCGCACTCCTACCCCCTGTCCAGCTCAAGGGTGAATTGCACCGTCCCATCCTTGGCCACACTTTTGGCACCCTTGATGACCGCTTGCGTAAAAAGCGGCGAAGATTGCAAACGTTGTTTCATGCGTTCTACGGTGGCAAAGCCGTCGGCCGATCCGGACATACGGACCTTTTTCCCATCGAGGGTGAGCATATCCAGGGTGACGTCGAAGGAGGTGTTCACCAGGGTACTGACGGCCTGCAGAATCTCGGTGGCCGAGCCACGGGGACCTTCATCATCGATGTCGCCCGCCTGAAAAACAGCCAGCCTGTCCTTGAGAATACTCACATACTGGGAGGGCCGCATGCCCTTGCGGACATCGGGCAAAATCTCCGCGACCTGAGTGCCTATCTGTCTGTTAAACATGTCCAGTTGTTCGTTCCTGTGCCGCAGATCACTCACGAGCGTGAACAGATAGACCCCGAGCAACAAAAAAACGCACACAGCCAGATGCACGATACGCTTACGGCGGTCCCTAAAAGTGGTCTGCGGAGCGAATGCACCGGTGCGGAAATTGAATCCCATATCCTGGGATCTGGCGCGCAGGGCAAGGCCGGCCGCATTGTGCATGAGCGAGCATTGCGGACCAGCGTTCTGGACCCCCCTGAAAAATTCCTTTTTGAGATCCACCAAGGTCTGTAGGGGAATATGCAGAGCGAGTTCCAGTGCCGGCCCAAGGGGCTGGACCAGACTTCCCCCTCCACACAGAACGATCTGCTCGGGCTTGGCACCACGGGCTTGCGGGGCCGTGCCCGCCCATCTCATCAGGACCTGGTTGACCATCGCCCCGATCTTTTCGGCCCATTTGGCACTATCATCTTCCGTCAATCCCGGTTCCATAGTGCCGGATGGATCCCCCCCGCGGCCATTGTCCCCATCTGTCAAAAAAGATCCAATGCCCGTGGCCATGAATCTGTGTTCCACGATGGTGCCCTGACTGACCAGAAACACCTCTGTCCCGGACCACCCGGCATCAACGACAACCAACGGATCGGGCACCGGGCCGGACTCTTCCTCGAGAAGGGCGAGCAGGCCGTGTCGGGAAAGATCGATCACCTCGATATTCAGCCCCACTCCTCGGAAGGCCTGAACCATGGAGGCAAGTTCCTCCCGGCTCATGGAACCGGTCAGAACCTTCTGGTCCCCTGTCCCGGTTTTGCCCTGTTTGGTGAACACGGAGACCAGATCCCCTACGGGCAGGGGGAGCATACCTTCAAGCTCGAAATCAAGAACCTGGGAAATTTTGGAGGAGCTGGTGAACGGAAAGGTGAGATGGCGGACAAAGACCTGCCGCGACGAGACACCCAGGACAATCCTGTCGCTTTCAAGCCCATTTTCAGCCACGGCCTGTGCGATAGTCCGGGCCGGCAGCTCATGGGTGCTGCGCTGCTCCAAACCGTTTTCTCCGGACGCTGCATTGCCGGTCGGTTCTGGTTCTGCCATGGAATCTCTGGGAATAATCGCGGTTCCCTTGACCACAGCCCCCTGCATGGACCGTTCGATCCGGACCAGTTTGATCAGGGAAGAGCCCACGTCAATACCGAGAATTGTTTCTGCCATATCCTTCACGCCCTTATGGTGTCGATTTCAGGGAAAAACACCCTTCATGCTGCGCTTGCACTCGTTGCCGTCAGCCCGACGCAGGACGGGATCTTGATGGCCGGGGACGTGTCCAAACCGTCAACGCAACGCCCCAATCAGAAAGATCCCGGATCAAGTCCGGGATGACGCCAGATTCCGACGTTCGCACTGCGCACTGCCTACTTCGCACTGCCTACTGCCTACTGCCTACTGCGCACTTGCTCATACCCTTCAAAACTTCACCCGATCCACCCGGACATTCTCGGGAATGGATTTCGCGGTATCCGGGTTCTCTTCCCGTTGAAGAGTCGCCATCCCCGTCTTGCTTATGGCACCGACCGTGCCCGTTGCCCGCACAGTAAACCAGGAACTTGTGGTCACTGCACCCGAAAAGGTGACAAAAGAGGAACCTTCCACGGCCAGCTCCCTGTACCAGTCCGATCGGGCCAGCTGGTCCTTGTTCCAGGCATCCCGTCGATACTCGTCCATGGCTTGGGCCAGAGGCAGGGCAACGTCTTTCTCCACATCCCGGGCAATGGCCTGGAGCACCAGGGGATGCGCGGTATTTATGTTCACCCCTCCGGTATATGCAACTGAAAGCAAATCCTTGAGCCCGGGAATCTCGGCCCCGTTGCCTTCATACAAAAAATCGACCAGATCTGCTGAAATCCCGAGTCGCTCGAGCACCAGACGAATCTCGTTCACATCAGTCAGGGGAGCATTGCGGCAGTCTTCCAATTCCTCCACATCCACAAGCTGCCCGTCCTGGAATTCCACGGGGATGGCGGTCTGCGTATCCCTGTCCATCCAGTCTTTAAGCCCCCAGACCACATATCTGGCAGCCTCCAGGGATTCTTCCTCGCCGATACCTGCCTCTCGAAGCATGGTCGAAACGATCCCCCCAAGGGTTTTGGCAACATCCTCTCCGCCGGTTCCAGCCTCAACAAGACGATTGACGGGATACTTGCCCTGCTCATCGATGATCTCAAGGCCAATTTCTCCGCTCAGGATCTCGGGAATCACGAAATCCCGGGTACGGGGAAACACGGCCCAGTCCTCGAGCAGGGTATCCACAATCTGCTCTTCTTCCTTGTCGGCGAGCAGGTCCTGATACAGCATGGCCTGGGCCAGGCGAATGCCGGAGATGGCCAACCGTTCGGCCTGAATCCCGTTACGAAACATGGTCGCCCCGGCCGTGGCCACCTGCATGGTTCGCATCCCATGGATCACGACAACGGCAAGCACGGAAAGAATGATCAGGGTCAACAAAAGCACTGTACCCTGTTGGGTGCCGGATGATGACTTTTTCATGACCCACCCGCCTCGGAGACCAGGGGACGAACCGTGATCTCGTAAGCAGTCGGAAACCCGTCCTGATCCACGGTCAGGGTCCAGCTGACCAGTCTGGGAACCACAAGCTGTTTCTCCTGTTTGCGGGCGGCTCCATCCCACGCATCGACCACTTCCCCATCCTCGGCCAGGTAGTGCGGCCCCCCCTCTTCACCCCAGACGAGTCCGTCGGCCAGTTCGATCTCCTGCACCTCCATTTCCGGATACAATCCGGCAAAGGGAAGCTCCCGGCGGAGCAGGATAAAGTTGCCCGATTCCCCGGCCTCATCTTCAGGCACGAGCACATAGGCAACCAGATTGATCCTCTGCAATCCCTCATCAGCCTCGAATCCCAGCGAGGACCGTGTGGGGAAGGACATGACCACGGTCCCGTCCTCATCGTCGGGCGGCATGGCCATCTCGATTCCGGTGAACAGGGGCAGATCGTCTGCAGTCCCATTGTCCTCGGTTCCGGTGATCGCTGCCGTGGCGTTATTCTCCAGAGTAGCGTTTTCCTCGTCGCGGTAGGCCCGTAGATCCGCAACGGTCATCGGGGCATAGGATCTGATATCGTTGGAGATCCGGGACACCACCATGCGCATCATCTGGTCCGTGCGGGATGAAGACTCTATCTCCTGGGCCACATCCAAACAGGATGCATAGACGCCGAAAAGCACGCTCATGACCGTGGCCGTGATGGTCAGGGCGACCAGGATTTCAAGCAAAGTGAACCCTGGCTGCTCGCCCCCTTGCGCGCGCCCCATCTCAACGCCCCTTTTGGAAGAAAAGTTCTTCGAGCACCAGCACCCGCGTCTGGTCAGAAGCAAGCCGGATGGTCAATATCCCCTTTTCCATGGTTTCCACATCCGTGGCCAGAATCTCGAATTCCCAGGCATACCGGTCGTGCGGAGGATCGAACGTCCCCTGCCACTCGCTCCACTCATCCAGGCCCACGGCCCCGACTTCCTCCATGAGATTCTGCCCGAGCATGCCGACATCGGTCATCTCCCGGGAGGCGATAAGGGCATCCTGATTTTCACCGCTCCCCTTGAGAACCGCCAAAAGCCCCACCGAAAGAATGATCAGGGCGACCAGAACTTCCATGAGGGTAAGGGCCGTTTGCGGGGAGCCGGGGGAGTGGGGAGTGGACATAGTGGACGCAGTGGACGATCCTTGATCGCGTGAAGTGGGGAGTGGGGGTTGCTTACCCCTTGTACCTTAAATCTTAAACCTTGGACCTTAACCCTGCCCCTTACCCATTAAAACCGTCTTCAAGCCCTTTGTCGCCTGAAACGACCACGGGACGTGGGTTGAAAGACTTCAGATAAATGGTCTGAATGCGCCCATCCTCGGCCAGGCAGTGGATCAGGGCGGGTTCGGCCAGGCCGTTGGGCAGGAAGGCCAGGGCTGCCATTTCTCCTTCGATGACTCCACCGGTCCGAAACAGGACTACGTCCCGAAAACGGGTTCCCTCGTCGGGCCGAAGGACGATGGTTCTTTCTTCCCTATCCAGGGCGGTTTCTTCGTCGGGCTCCATGGTCTGAGACGTATCGATGACCAGCAACCAGGGTTCCCGGTCGAGCATGGCCTGACTTCTGGCCTGGTCGACCCCGCTCAGCACCCGGTTCACGGTGGTGCGCAGGGAATCGCCGGCAAAGATCTTGTCCATGCCGGGCAAAACCAGTCCCAGGGTCAGCCCGATAATGAACAGGACCATGGTCAGTTCGATGAGGGTGAAACCCCTATTCGAGATCCCAACTCCTGATATCCGCGTTGACATCTTCTCCACCTTCCTCACCATCGGCGCCATAGGATATGATCTCCACATCCTCGTACTCACCGGGTGATATATACACATACTCGTTGCCCCACGGGTCCTTGGGAACCTTGGTGATGTAGCCCTTGTCCGGATAATTGTTGGGAACCTTACCCACGGTGGGTTTTTCCACCAGGGCAGCCAGCCCCTGTTCGGTGGACGGATAATCCCCGGCATCGAGCTTGTACTTTTTGACCGCGGTGAGCAGGCTCTCGATCTGCATCTTGGCCTTGACCATTCGGGCCTTGTCCGGCTCATCCATGAGCCTGGGAACGATAAGCCCGGCCAGAATACCGAGAATGACAATGACCACCATGATCTCGATGAGGGTGAACCCGTATCGTGAACGTGATCTTCCCTCGCGTTGATACTGCGTATTCATATGCATGACTCCCTGGTACCAGCAAACAATGTATATAGTATCGTTGATTCCGCTTTGCGCTCCACCATTCCAATCTCCCGTAGGGGCAGGCACGGGGGCCCGCCCCTACGGGTACGTTATGTACGATCTTGTACACAGTATCCTATATCATATATCCCAAATCATCTCCCCCCATGAACACGGTTCTCGAACATCCTTCCGCCCATGGAAAGGCGTATGCTGTCCTTCAAGATAACCTCGACCGTATACCCATCGCCCACGGATGCACCCTGCTTGACAATACGCTCGTTGACAACGGCCAGTCTGAACCGGGGGATGGGGTCCCAGACGATAGCGTCGACAACGATCCCCGGGGCCGGGGACAACACAAAATCCCCGGTTGCGGATTCCTGTCCGGTCGACTCGTTTGCTGCCGGCTGAGATTTTTCAGGCTGTACCGCCGGAGCCGTCTCTGCCTGTTTCTTAGCGGCAGCAGTTTTTTTGGCTCTCCTTTTGTGAACCGGCTTGATCTGAGCGCCCTGCTCTGGTTGAAAAGCGGTCGTCGCATCAGGGGTATCCGGGGGTATCTCGGCAGGGGATTCGGATTTCTCATGTGCATCGGCCGCCCCAGATCCTGCCTCTCTGGTCGCCAAAAGTTCTAGGATCTTTTCCAGTTTCTCTTCCACCTTGGTACGGGTTCCATTGCCCTGATTGCCGGCGGATTCCGACAAGGCAATGGTTGCGGTCTCGACAACGGTCGAAGCATTTGAGCCCGAAGCATTGGTCGGCAGCGGTTTCCGGGGGGGAACTGTCCCGTCTATCGATGTCTTATTCGCCGCCCCAACTATTCCAATCGGCTCGTTTTTTTCTCTGGTCTCGAGTACAACCGGTTCATCAACAACGACGGTAGGGTTGGCCGGATTCTTCCGGGGTACGGCGAATTCAGGGATATCGACCACACCGGGCGGATGGTCATGACCCAGGGTGCCTGCCCCCACGACAAGCCCGAACGTTAAAACCGTTCCCACGAGCACAGGCCCCCATAGTTTTGCCCCCGCATTGTTCGTATCCGGAAAAAGAATCGGAACGAAGACCGGATTTTTACACAGCAGAGTCACATCCCTGGAAAGGACCTTGTCGACCCGCCTCTCGTACATCCTTTCCAGAAGACGTTCGCAAACAAGGTTGATCAACCGCGGGTTCCCCCGGGTCACCTTCCAAATTTTAGATACCGCCCCGGGAGTAAACAATTCCTTGCCCGATCCGCCCGCCTGATCCAAACGGAAACGGATGTAGTCGGCAAGATCGTCCCTGCCCAGATCAGCAACCACGATCCGATTTCCCAGACGCTGGTTGAGAGAAGAAAATCGTGGTTGACGCAGGGTTTCCTGAAATTCGTTCTGACCGGCAAGGACCATCTGCAGAAGATGTCTGCCGTGATGCTGGATATTGGTCACGATGAGCAAAAACTCCAGCACATCCGGACTCAACAGATGGGCCTCGTCCAGAAAGAGGACGACCACCTTGCCCTGCCGATCCTGTTCCCGCAAAAATCCCGTCAGAACACGAACGATATCCCCGGAACCGGTAACATCCCCGCAAAGGCCGAACTCCAACAGAATCTGCCGCCCGAACTCCTGAACATCCAAAAAGGGATTGCCCAGATACCCGATGAAAAATTCTTCCCGATACCGGGTCTGGACATACCGGCACACAGTGGTCTTGCCCTGCCCGATCTCACCCATCACAAGAATGAGCCCGGCCCGTTCCCGAATGGCATGCACCACCCGATCAACGGCCCGGAGATGCAATCCGGAAGCAAAAAAATAGTCCGGATCAGGAGCGGTTCTGAAGGGACTCTGTTTGAGTCCGAAATAGGAAATATACATGGACGGCTGTAACTACAGTTTTAAGTGTTAAGTGTTAAGGGTAAGTAACCACTGCGCATAACTATCTATAGCAACACGACCCAAAACCCGTAGGGGGCGATTGATAAATCGCCCGTTTTTGCAGCCCCCCGGGAGGGGCTGCAAAAACAATCTTTGGCATCCGGGAGGGTTAACAGTCATTGTTGCGACGACCTTATTAAGGGGTACATTCCCCCCAAAAAAAGAAGGTGCTCTCAGAAGTCGCGGAAGACACAAGACTCGACAGCCGTCATCCCGGACTTGATCCGGGATCTCTATGGGTTTGGCTATACCTCCGACCTTTTGGATGCCTTCATGTCGTTTACGATCCCTGCCTACGCCGGGATGACGCCAATAGGCGACAGTTCACCTCCAGAAGCGACACACTGCTGCAATAACCACTGCAACCCCGACACCCCCACGCCTTGCCTTACCCCTTAACCCTTAAACCTTCCGCCTTCCCCCTAACCACCTAAAACGTAAAACCGCCCCTACCCTATCGTATCAGATGACTCATCTCAAAAATCGGCAACAGCACCGCCAGCACCACAAACCCCACAACCACCCCGAGCCCGAGGATCATGACCGGTTCGAGCAGGGACGTGGCCACGCCCAGGCGGGTTGAGACCTCCATTTCCGAGGTCTCGGCAACTTTGAAAAGCATGGCGTCCAGATGCCCGCTCTGCTCACCGGCAGCGATCATCTGGATGACGGTTTCCGGAAAAATTCCCTTGCGCGACAGGGGTGCAGCAATGCTCTCCCCCTCGCTGATCTCCTTACGGCTCGCATCGATGGCGGCGGCCATGACATCGTTGTCCACCACGTTGCGGACCACGTTCATGGCCGTGAGCAGAGAGACATCGTTCTTGAGCAGGGTGGCAAAAGTCCTTGCGAACCTGGAGATGGCCGCATGGTGCAGGATGGGTCCGACCACCGGAACCTTGAGCACAAAGGCGTGGAACCGGGCCCTGCCTCTGGAGGTCCGCACATACAACCGGAGCAGCAGCGTGATGATCAGAACGCCCCCAAACAGAACCGGCCAGTACTGCTGCAAAAAGGAACTGATGGCCATGAGAATGATTGTGGGCCGGGGCAGAAGCTGGCCGTAGTCGAGAAATATCTGGGTCACCTTGGGGATAACATAGGTCAGCAGGAAAAACACCACGGCAAGACCGGTGACGAGCATGAGCACGGGATAGGCCAGGCTGGTCTGGATCTTCCTGGTCAGGGCAAGTTTTCGTTCCTCGAAATCCGCCAGCTGTTCCATGACCAGTTCAAGGGTCCCGGATGTCTCGCCGGCCCTGACCAGAGCGGAAAACGTCGGGGGAAAGACCGAGCCGTGCTCCTCCAGGGCGTCGGCCAGACTGCTCCCTTCGTTCACCCGTTCCTTGATCTGGGTCAACACCAGGCGCAAGGGCCCGGGCTTCATCTGTTTGACCACCCCGTTGATGGAGGTGACCAGGGGAAGACCCGCCCCCAGAAGCGTGGACATCTGCCTGATGGCCGAAGCGAGCTGAACCCTTGAGATCCGGGACAGGGAGAACCGCGAGCCCCGGGAACCTCCGCCCCCTTTGCGCCGCGCACTCTTCACCTGCTTGATGACGGAAGGATACAATCCCTGACCACGCAATTTCTGCCCGGCCAGCCGCACGCTGTCCGCGTCAACGATCCCCTTGAGGGCCCGCCCCTTGCCGTCGATGGCCTTGTATTCGAAAACCGCCATAAGAACCCAAGATTAAAAATCCAATAACAAGCAAAGAATTCCGAGAAGGTAATAATCGCTCGAATATATGGCCATCCCGTAGGGGCGATTCACGGATCGCCCTTGTGGCAACTGGAAAGATTGATGCCGATGCACGTATTGGCCGGCGTTTGCGGACACGGGTCGTTCCCCACAATTGTTTTCCCTCGCCTCCCGGGGCTCGGTCAAACGGGCGGGTCCATATATGAATCGCCCCTACAACAAAACGCAATCCATTTGGTAACTATTCAGCACCATAACTCGGCATGAGGCAGTGGCTTTTCCTGGGAACGCCGAGCGTCTGCTCGGCCTTTCGGACACTGCCTAGTGGTATATCGTCATCGTTGATCCGACGGTACCATTCTCCCTGTTTTCTGCCGGTTTGTACACGCATTGCCGAGCAGACGCTCGGCGTTCCCGGAAGGGACAAAACAGGATCGGGCTATTGGTGGCTGAATAGTTACTCCATTTGAACATTCTCGGTGCATAACATCCTGCATCCTCTATCTTGCATCCTCTATCCCGTCTCTGTCCTGCAAACTGCGCCCTGCCTCCTGCGCACTGCGCACTCCCTAAACCTGCGTCACCCGCAATATCTCGCTCACCGTGGTCTCCCCTCTGGCCACCAATTCCATCCCGCTCTGACGCAAACTGCTCATCCCCCTGGCCACGGCGGCCGAGCGGATCTGGTTGGCGTCCGAGGTCTGCAGGATCAGTGAGGCGAGCTCCTCGTCCAGGTGCAGAAATTCATAAATACCTGTCCGGCCTTTGTACCCTGTTTCCAGGCACTTGGGACATCCCCCGGCCTTGTAGAGCGTCGTACCGTCAGGCATTTTCCCCAGCCCCCACTCTTCCAGCTGTTCCCGTGTAGGCTCGTAGGGTCTGCGACACTCGGGACAGACCTTGCGCACCAGCCGCTGGGCAATGATGGCCCGGACCGAAGAGGAGACCAGAAAGGGTTCGATGCCCATGTCGATGAGCCGGGTCACGGCCGAGGCCGCGTCATTGGTGTGCAGGGTGGAAAAGACCAGATGCCCGGTCAATGCCGCCTGGATGGCGATCTCCGCGGTTTCCAGATCACGGATCTCCCCGACCAGGATAACGTCCGGATCCTGCCTGACCATGGCCCGGAGTCCCCGTGCAAAAGTCAGGTCGATTTTGGAGGCAACCTGCATCTGGCCGATCCCGTCGAGCTGGTATTCGATGGGGTCCTCAATGGTCAGGATGTTCTTGTCCGGGGAATTGATATGGTTCAGGGCTGCGTACAGGGTGGTCGTTTTCCCGCTTCCCGTGGGGCCGGTGACCAGAACGATCCCGTGGGACAGGGTGATCAGCCGGTACATCTCCTGAAGCAACCGGTCCGGGAGACCGATCTCCTCCAGGGTCAGCAGCCGGATCCCCTTTTCCAAAAGACGCATGACCACCCGCTCGCCAAACGCCGTGGGAATGGTGGACACACGCAGATCCACCTGCCGGTCCCCGATGCGGATCTCGATACGCCCGTCCTGGGGGAGTCGTTTCTCCGCGATGTTCAGCTTGGCCATGATCTTGATACGGGAAACCACGGCCGAATGGAGCTTACGGGACAGAGACATTTTGTTGTAGAGCACCCCGTCGAGCCGGAAGCGGACATGGAGTTCGTGGTGGTAGGGCTCGATATGGATATCGCTGGCCCGGCCCTTCACGGCCTGAGCCAGGATATGGTTGACCAGCTTGATGATGGGCGCCTCGCTGGTCTCGTCCAGCAGATCCGCGCCCACCTCTTCCTCCAGACCGGTGAGCAGATCCTCGCCTTCGCCCTGGTCCAGATCCTGGATGATCTCGCTGGCCCCGTTATCCTCGGCCTGTCCGTAGACCCGGTTGATGGCCGAAAGGATCTCCCGTGCCGGAGCCAATGCTGCGGTCACGGCCAGGGGAGCGAACATGACATGCAGATCGCCCAGCACCTCATCGCTGTTCAGGGGGTCGTGGATCACGACCAGCACCTCGTGCTCGGTTTGCGCATAGGGCAGGACCAGATGTTTTTTGGCGTATTGGATGGGCAATGTGCTCACCAGATCGTAATCCAGTTCCCTGGAACCAAGATCATCCAGAATGTCCATCCCCAAAACCTCGGACCAGAAAACGAGCAATTCCCGCTCGGAAAGTTTCTTCTGCTCCACCAGAATACGTCCCACATCCCCGCCCTTGTCCTCCAGAATGGCATGGGCCTCGGCCACATCCTCGGGCGTGATCCGTCCCTTGCGGACAAAATATTCTTCGGGCGTCACGGCCACCATTATCTGACCACCATGGGACCGGCCACGTAGAGCGGCTTGTCAATGGGTTCGATCCGCCCCTGAGAGTTGTAACGCACGGATTCGATGAGCTTCATCTTGTCCAGAAAGACCTTCTGAGAATCCTCCGGACTGTTGACCACATGGGGAGTGAGAAAGACGAACATATTCTTCTTGCCCAATTTCTGGGAATCCGTCTTGAAAAGCCATCCCAACAGGGGAATATCGCCCAATCCCGGAATTTTGTTTGTCGTATCCGTGACACTGTCCTCGATCAACCCGGCAATGACAACGGTTTGTCCGTCGACCACCTCGACCGTTGTCTCGGCCTGCCGCTTGCGCGTTATCGGTGTCTTAACCAGGGCGGCAGTAGTCGCTGAGTCATCAACCCTACTCACTTCCTGAAAAATTTTCATTTTTACCGAGCCACGATCATTGATCTGGGGAGTCACTTTGAGGGTGACACCGACATCCTTGTACTCATAATTGGAATAATCTGTTCCAGCATCATTCTGACTCTGGCTGGTCTGGTAAGGGCGGTTCTCGGCAATAACCACTTTGGCCTCTTCGTTCTCCAGGGTCATGAGCTGGGGCGTGGAAATGATATTCACATCATTGTTGGTTTGCGAGGCCTGAACAAACGCCCCCAAACTGAAGTAATCCTTCCCATCGTACGAAAACGGCAAGGAAAGCACGCCAAAGGAAACCCCGGTTCCCCCCAGTTTTTTTGTCGCCGAGTCAACATCCGTCACCAGGCCTTCAGCATTGCCCGTTCCAAACATGAGGGTTTCGTCGCCCGAGGCCCCAAGCTTGCCGCCACCCTGCCACGAGACACCAAAATCAAAGGAGTCATCGGCAGTGACCTCCATAATGGCCGCCTCGACATACACCTGTTTTCTCGGCTGATCCAAGCCTTTGAGTACCTTGTGCAACGCCTCGAATTCATCCGGCTCAGCCGAAATGACCAAACTATTGGTTGGTTTGTCGGCCACGATCTTGACATCCGTGGAAATAATGGGATCCTTACCCTTTTGCCCGCCCTTGCCGGCCAGACCGGTAAGAACCTTGGAAAGTTCCTCGGCATCGGCATTGTCCAGATGCACGACACGGATAGTATCTTCTCCGACCGGAGTGGGATGATCCAAATTGTCCAGCAGCCGGATAACCTGGGCCATTTCCTTGGCTTGTGCCAAGACAACGATAGCATTGAGCCGTTTGTCAGCAACAACCTTAACGGTTGCAGGGGGTTTGCCGCCTTTTTTTACAGGCTGCACGATCTTGGCCACATAGCCGGACACATCCGCGGCATCGGCATGTTCGAGCCGGATAACATTAATGGTTGCATCCTCCATGGGCACATCCAGCTCGCCCACGATCCGGAGCAATCGCTGGATATTGGAAAAATAGTCGGTCAGGATGAGTGTGTCCGAGGGGTCGTAGGCAATGAGGACCCCCTCTTTGGAAACCATGGGCATCATGATCTTGCGCAAATCATTGGCCGGGGCATGCTGGAGGGGAATGATCTGGGTGACAAAGGTATCGTCCGGTCGATTCGTCCGTGTCGGCTTGAGACGTGTCTCGATATTCTTCTGCCGGGCCGAAACCGAGGGCACGACCTTGGTCACATCGCCCGAAGGTACAGCCGTCAGACCATTAACCTCGAGGACCGACTCGAAAACCTTGTAGGCCTCGTCCACATTGATCTGGGAAGGAGAAAGCACGGTGACCTTGCCCCTGACCTTGTCGTCGACCACAAAATTCTTCCCGGTTATCTCGCTGATGAACTTGATGAAAATATTGATGTCCACCTGATCGAAATCCATGGTGATATATTTGGATTCCTTGGAAGGCTGGGCTCCCACCGTAGTAGAGACGACCGCGATGACAACAAACAGCCCCAACAGAAGACAACCGGTTCGCTTACCCGAAAAATGCATTTGCTATCTCGCTTTATATACTTGATTGAAACCCACTGCCACTGATCATTCCAGACGCAGGGCAATATCCCGCTGTCGGCCGAATCGCTTGATATTCACGGAAACCCGCCCGCCCCGCTCCAATTCGTCATACAAGGCCGTGGCCTGATTCAGATTGGTGAGGGGGGCGCCATTGACCCCGAGGATGATATCATTACTCCGGGGAGTCCCAGCTTGGAAAAACCGCTGTTTTTAGCCAAGCTCCTGAGCTTGTATCCATTGATCCCACCGGATCTGTACCGTTCGAACCTGGCTGAACTGAGCAGGGAAGGAATATCCTTGAGGGTCCTTTGTACATCATCCCGGTCGAGAGTGACCACCTGAACCGGCGTTCTGTTAATGGACCGACCGGAACGCTGATTCTTTGCAGCTCCCTTGCCGTTTTTCGGGGTCTCCATCTTCAGGACCTCGTCCCGCTTGCCCGTATTCAGAACGACTGCATACCGAAGAATCTTCTTGATAGTGGCACCCTTGACGCTCTCACCTTCCCGGTACATCCGCTCGTTGCGCCCGTTG
>NZ_JBUDSQ010000027.1:0-39763 GCF_054921335.1 Desulfoplanes sp.
GCTATCTCCCACGAATCGCTACCAACCTGTCTGGTGACCCTTCCCAGAATGGTCTTTTCGGGCGCAGCCTCAGGCGTGAAGAATGTCTTGCGTTTCGGGCAGAAGAATCCCGAGCTCAGTGGTCTGGTCGCTGCCCGTGAAAGCTGATCCATATACTTGTCCGGCCGAAAAGTACCAGAGGCCGTATTGTCCAGGGCCGTGCGATAGGTGTCCACCACCCGGCAGAGGTAGGCCGAGGTCTTCATCCGTCCTTCGATCTTCAGCGAGGCAATCCGGTTGTTGACGAACCAGGGGAGGTATTTGACCAGGCAGAGATCCTGGGCGCTCAGGATGCGCGAGTAGTCTTCATCCTGGGTGATCTCCCAGAGCCCTTCACCGGGCCGGGTCCGTTCGTCCACCCGGATGGCCACGGTTTTATAGTCGAACCGGCAGGGATGGGTGCACAGCCCCAGGTTGGCCGAGCGTTGGTTCAGGTGTCCGCTCAGCAGGCACCTTCCTGAAATGGCCATGCACATGGCCCCGTGGACAAAAACCTCCAGCTCGAGACCGTCCACGTTCTCCGCCATACTCCGGATGGCCCGCGCACCGAGTTCTCTGGCCAGGTTGACCCGGCTCACCCCGATGTCCTTCCAGAACATGGCCGAAGAGCTGTTGGAGGTGTTGGCCTGGGTGCTCAGATGGATGGGGATGTGGGGGGCGATTTGTTGTGCCAGCCGGACAATGCCCGGATCGGCGATGATCAGGCCGTCAACCGGAAGCTCTGCCAGGTGTTCCAGGGTATCTGCCACTCGTGGGAGATGCTTCTCCCAGGCCAGGATGTTCAGACAATAATAGACGCCGACCCCGTTGGCATGGGCAAATTCAAGGGCTTGCGGCAGGTTGCGGGCTGAAAATCCCTGTGACTTGGCCCGCAGGTTGAGGGATGTTCCGCCAAGATACACGGCATCGGCCCCATAGGCCACGGCTGTTTCCAGCTTTTCGTAATTACCGGCCGGGGCCAGGAGTTCGGGGAGGGGAGACGACATAGGGGAAAGGAGGGGATTAAGGATGGAAGATAGAAGGGATATAGGATAAAGGATATGTGACACAAAGCGGACGAGTCCTATATCTTGTATCATATATCTTATATCCTTTGTCTTTTTTCAGCCCCCCACCCCCTGCTCTTTCCTGCGCTCCTTGAAGGCCTGAAGAATGGTGTACGGCCCCTCGAGATTGCCCCTGCCGACACCGAGTTCGATATCCGGTTTGACCGAGCCGTGGAAATCCGACGAGGTGCTCGGCAGGAGCTCGAACCGTTTGCAGAGATCGAGATATTTTTTTGTCTGACTGGGAGAATGCAGGGAATAATATGCCTCGAGCCCGTCTATGCCCAGTTTGCCGAGCCGTTCGATTTCTGCGGCTTCGGCGTCGCCGGAAAGGTCCAGGGAATAGGGGTGGGCCAGGACGATGGTCGCCTGTTCTTTGTTCAGTGCCCGGATGGCCATCTCCGGGGTCAGTTTGTCCTTGGGGATATAGGCGGAACCCGTCGATCCGAGGTATTGATCAAAGGCCTGCTGGATCGAAGACACGATCCCTTTTTGCATCAGGACCCTGGCAAAATGCGGGCGTCCCACCGTGCCGTCGCCAGCCAGATCGAGGATCTCCCGGTAGGTGACATCAATGCCGAGTCCGTTCAATTTGGCAATGATCCGTTCATTACGTGTGGCCCGTTTGTCCCGGAGATCCTTGAGCACCGTGTTCAGATGCGGGGCGTCCGGAGGCACCCAAAGACCCACGATATGCATGAACCCGGGCTGGAAGGTGACGCTCAGCTCACACCCCGGGATAACCTCGACCCCGTATTGTTTTCCTGCCTCCATGGCTTCATGCAGGCCGTTGGTGGTATCGTGATCGGTCAGGGCCAGGGCGCGAAGCCCCAAGTCGCTGGCGTGTTTGACCAGTTCGGTGGGCGTGAGTGTGCCGTCCGATGCCGTGGAGTGTGAATGGAGATCGATTTCCGCCATGGTGGTTTGTCCTTGTGGTGGCAGGCAAGAGTCAGGGCCTTGCAGTGGGGGGCAATGTCGGCCGGTTTTGCGCATAGTAAAAAAGGATAGCCCGGAATCGTGACTATCCTTTCAAAAAAAGACCAAGCAGCGTGTCTATTTGAAACGGTAGGTGATCCTACCCCGGGTCAGGTCGTAGGGAGAGAGTTCCACCTTGACCCGGTCACCCGGAAGGATACGGATATAGTATTTGCGCATTTTTCCGGAAATATGCCCCAGGATGATATGTCCGCTGTCCAGTTTGACCTGGAACATCGCATTGGGGAGTGCTTCTTCGACAACGCCTTCGACTTCGATCGCTTCTTCTTTGGCCATGTATTGGTACCCGTGTTTGCAGTGGTGATGGTCGTGCATCCCCAAAAAGGATGCTTGCTCTTTGATAAAACTAAATGCATAGCCGCAGCACCTGCCAAAGTCAACATCTCCATCCACTCTTGTCATTTGTCGCGTGACGGGGACGTATCGGGCTGGGAGAATCTTTGGTCGGATCGATATTTTTCGGCCTTGGAGGCATTGGTTTCCAGCCAGCCGGTAGCTGCCACCTCGGGGCTGTCGAATTTGGGGACAAAGGGTTTGATGTCCAAAAGTGGGGTGCCGTCGAGGATGTCCACCCCCCGGATGGTCAGGACCGGTCCCCGCCGTTCGACGAGGGTGACCACGGAAAGTCCGATGGGGTTGGGCCTGCGGGGCGCACGGGTGGCGAACAGACCATGTGTGGTGGTGTCCATGAACGGGGTTATCTCGAGACTGAACCCTTGGCTTGCGTGGAATGCATAGAGCAGTATGAGGTGGGAGAATCCCTCGAGATCCTTGAGCCCTTGGACAAAATCTTGGTAGACATGGACGGTGCCGGTCACGTCGGCTGCCCCGGATGGCTGTATGGGCATTCCCTCGAGCGCCTTGTGCGGGGAGTGGATCGTTCCTATGGGCTGGAAGCTGAACAACGGCATGGTGTTTCCTTGGAAATGGTGTCGGGATGGCGTGGATTCGTTCGTGCGTAAAAAAAATCCGTTCGTCAAGGAGTGGATATCGGCCCGGAAAGGGGTACGGATGTCGGTGTATGGATGAACGGATGGATATAGAGGAGAAAATTCCGTGTCTGCGATCAAACAAGAATGTGCCAGATGTGGTACGTGTTGCATGAAGGGAGGCCCCGGGCTGCACCCCGAGGACAAAAGGCTGCTCGAGGGCAAGGTCCTTGAGCCCGCTGACCTGGTTTGTTTCCGGAAGGGCGAATATGCTTTTGACCAGGCCGGTCAACGGTTGGCACCTCTTGAGAAGGAGTTGGTCAAGATCCGGGGGAAGAAAGGTTCCTGGGAGTGTCGTTTTTACGATCCCGCCCTCAAGGGGTGCCGGATTTATGGCCACCGTCCCCTGCAGTGCCGTGTCCTGATGTGTTGGAATACTCGCCCCATCGAGGAACTCATGCGCAGTGGTGAACGGCTCACCCGTTTAGAACTCGTCCCCGAGGGGTCGGCATTGGCAGGACTGATCATGGAACATGAAACCCGTTGCGCCCTGTCCACGGTCGGATCGATTGTCCGGGAGGACGGCATGGATGCTGTTGGCGCGCGCCAAAAGATTCTGGATATGTGTTCCTATGATCTCAGCTTCAGGGATGCTCTTCGGGAAAAGACAGGGGTCTTGGAAAATGTTCTGGAGTGTTATTTTGGCCGTCCCCTTTTCAGAGCCGTTTTGGGATATGCCCCCTGGTTCGCTTCCAGCGATTTTCTGGGATACTTTGTCGACCGCTAAACCAAAACCATTTTGGAATGTTGGGTTGTTATCGAACCTTTGATCCAATCGACGATCCGTAGAGGCACCCCTACGGTTTGGTTGCCTTGAAAGTACATCCAAAATCCATTTTGAAAACTTCGTGTTTCAACGTTGTTCTGGGTTAGCATCCATGTGCCTCCCGCCATCGATCAGGATTTCTTCCGGCAGGGACGTTTGCCGGGAAGGTTGTCCGGTCCTGCCCCCTGATCCGGTCCGGTCCCGCTTTGGCGTGCCCCAGCCTGCCGCCTTTCCCGCTGGATCACGGTGTCCCGGGCTATCCGGGTGCCGGAACCCTTTTGGTAGGAGATATGGGCCCGGGCTGCCCGGCAATGTGGGCGTGTCTCGTGACCAAGACGTTGAACCATTTCTCGAATAGGTGTATCAGAACGGAACATTGTTGTCAGAAACTTGACTGTGGGTGCAAGATTCTTATCTTACAGTCGGTTACCGATGAGCGGCCAGACAGGCCGCGTATCGTTGTGGTCACGATAGCCTGTACGATAACCCCTACGCACCCCATGGGTTCGGGATCCAAGCGCCCATAAGGGTGCACGTGGGAAAACATCAAGGAGAGACCTTATATGGGTGTTGAATATAAAGACTACTACAAACTACTCGGGGTTTCCAAGACCGCGCCCAAGGAAGAGATTTCCAAGGCGTTCAAGAAGTTGGCCCGCAAGTATCACCCCGATCTGAATCCTAACGATGCCGACGCGGAGAAGAAATTCAAGGAAATCAACGAGGCCCATGATGTCCTCAAGGATCCCGAAAAGAGGAAGCTCTATGATTCCCTGGGCCCCAACTGGAGGGACGGCCAGAATTTCCAGCCGCCTCCGGGGTTCGAGGATATGCATTTCGGCGGTGGTGGTCAGGGGTTTGGAGATTCCGGGTTCAGCGACTTTTTCGAGACCATTTTTGGTGGCGGGTTTGGTGGCGGTTTTTCCGGCCAGGGTGCCCGGTTCACCCGGCAGGGGGGGGGCGGTTTTTCGGGCGGTCCCTTTGGTGCCGGAGGCGGGATGTCCCGCAAGGGACGTGATGCCGACGTGGAGATCGAACTCGGTCTTGAGGACGCCTACCATGGGGGGAAAAAATCCATCTCTTTGCAGGAACAGGTTCCGACCCCGGGGGGCATGCCGCAGATGCGGACCAAGACCCTGGAGGTGAACATCCCCAAGGGGGTCAAGGACGGTTCCAGGATCCGCCTGTCCGGCCAGGGCAACCCGGGCATGGGCGGGGGGCCTGCCGGTGATCTGTACCTGAAGATCCGGATTGCCGGACACCCGAAGTACTCGGTGGACGGAACGACCATTATCTACGACCTGCCCCTGACCCCATGGGAGGCGGTACTCGGAACCACGGTCAGGGTGCCCACTCTGGACGGTGCGGTGGAGATGAACATCCCCGCCGGCATCAGCAGTGGTCAGAAAATGCGTGTCAAGGGCAAGGGACTGGGCAGTGGTGCCAAGCAGGGGGACCAGATGGTCCACGTGGTCATCAAGAGCCCTAAAAATATTTCCAAAGAGGAACGCACGCTCTGGGAGAAGATGGCCAAGATTTCGGATTTCACTCCCAGGGGATGATGGAACCTGAATAAAAAATATGCACAAGGATGTATCCATGGCTGTTCGACGGTCCTTTCAATAATCCGGAGGTTATCGGAATCATGCATGAAAAAACAATGACACCCCGTCCTGGGGCCGAGGTCCCGGCGCAATCATCCAAGGTCTGCCGGGAGGAGTTTGTGGAGGCGACCCGCATCCTTCCCGAGGTGCTGCAGGAGTTCGTGGAAAGCGATTGGCTCAGCGCCGAGCGGACCGCCCAGAACGAATATGTCTTTGCAACCAGGGATATACCCCGCATCCGCAAGGCGGCCCGTCTGTACAGGGATTTCGACCTGACCGCAGTGGGGGTGACCATCATCGTGGATCTGCTCAACCGGATCGAATTTTTGGAAGAAGAACTCCAAAGAGTCCGGCAAAAATACTGATTTTCGATCGTATCCGACAGGACCGTTGTAGAGTGGACAGCCGTGCAACCCAGCAAGGGAGGTACATACATGGACTTGAATAAATTCACACAGAAATCCCAGGAAGCCATTTCCCAGGCACAGAATATCGCCATCCGATTCGGGCATCAGGAGGTGGATGTGGAACATCTGCTCCTCTCCCTGGTCACCCAGGAACAGGGGTTGGTGGGCGTGCTTCTGGAAAAGGCAGGATACGATCCAGCGGCCTATGCCAAGGCCGTGGAGCAGGAGCTCGGCCGCCGTCCCAAGGTGAGTACCCCGGGGGGCGCGCCGGGTAACATCTATGTCAGCCAGCGGGTCAATGCCGTCCTCCTGGAGGGATTGGAACTGGCCGAAAAGATGAAAGACGAGTATGTCAGCGTGGAGCATGTCTTTCTGGCCCTGCTGGACGGGGGCGCGACCACGGACATCGGCAAGATCAACGCGCAATTCAAGATCGACAAGGACAAGATCCTCCAGACCATGACCGAGGTCCGGGGCAACCAGCGGGTGACCTCGGCCAATCCCGAGGAAACCTACGACGCCCTCAAAAAATATGGCCGGGATCTCGTGGAAGAAGCCAAGCAGGGCAAGCTCGATCCGGTCATCGGCCGTGACGGCGAGATCCGGCGGTGCATCCGGATTCTTTCCCGCCGGACCAAGAATAATCCCGTGCTCATAGGTGAGGCCGGAGTGGGCAAGACGGCCATCGTCGAGGGCCTGGCCCAGCGTATCCTCAAGCAGGATGTCCCCGAGGGACTCAAGGACAAGACCCTGTTCGCCCTGGACATGGGAGCGCTCATCGCAGGGGCCAAGTACCGGGGAGAATTTGAAGAGCGGCTCAAGGCGGTCCTCAAGGAGGTCCAGAAGTCCGGAGGAAGGATCATTCTTTTTATCGACGAGATCCATACCATTGTCGGGGCGGGCAAGACCGAAGGGGCCATGGACGCGGGGAACCTTTTGAAGCCCATGCTCGCCCGGGGGGAACTCCACTGCATCGGGGCGACGACCATCGACGAGTACCGCAGGTACATTGAAAAGGATCCGGCCCTGGAGCGGCGGTTCCAGCCGGTCATGGTCGAGGAACCGTCCGTGGAGGACGCCATCTCCATCCTCCGAGGCCTCAAGGAGCGGTTTGAGGTCCACCACGGCGTGCGCATCAGCGACAGCGCCCTGGTCAACGCGGTGACCCTTTCCAGCCGGTATATCACCGACCGGCAGCTGCCGGACAAGGCCATCGACCTGGTGGACGAGGCCGCGGCCATGATCCGTACGGAGATCGATTCCCTTCCCACGGAACTCGACGAGGTCAACCGGAAGATGATGCAGCTGGAGATCGAGCGGGAGGCCTTGAAAAAGGAGACCGACGCGGCCTCCAGAGAACGTCTGGAACGTCTGGAGAAGGAGCTCGTGGAGATCAGGGAGCGCCAGAGCGTGCTCATGGCCCAATGGGAAAAGGAAAAGAGCAGCATCGACGGGCTCAAGAATCTGAAAAAGGACATCGAGCAGACCCGGCTGGCCATTGACGAGGCCAAACGCAACTATGATCTGAACCGGGCCGCTGAACTCGAGTACGGTCGCCTGGCCCAGCTGACCCGGCAACTCGAGGAGAGTGAGCACGCCGGTCAGGGCCTTGAAGGTACCCGCCTCCTCAAAGAGGAGGTCGGTCCCGACGACATCGCCCAGATCGTGGCCAAATGGACCCATATCCCGGTGGACAAACTGGTTGAAGGGGAGCGGGAGAAGCTGCTCAAGCTCGGGGGCATCCTGCATGAGCGGGTTATCGGTCAGGATGAGGCCGTGGAGGCAGTGGCAGACGCGGTTCTTCGGGCCCGGGCGGGCCTGAAAGATCCCAACCGGCCCATCGGTTCGTTCATGTTCCTCGGCCCCACGGGCGTGGGCAAGACCGAGCTCTCCAAGACCCTGGCCCGGACCCTGTTCGACACCGTGGAAAACATGGTCCGGCTGGATATGTCCGAGTACATGGAGAAGCACACAGTGGCCCGGCTTATCGGGGCCCCTCCCGGGTATGTGGGGTACGATGAGGGCGGGCAGCTCACCGAGGCGGTCCGGCGCAAACCCTATAGTGTGGTCCTGTTTGACGAGATCGAAAAGGCCCATCCCGATGTGTTCAATGTCCTCCTCCAGATCCTGGACGACGGCCGGTTGACCGACAGCCATGGTCGGACCGTGGATTTCAAGAACACGATCATCATCATGACCTCGAATATGGGCTCGACCATCCTGCTCGACGGGATCACCCCGGAAGGAGAACTGGCCGATGGCGTCCGTGAGCAGGTATTGCAGACCCTGCGCGGCCATTTCCGTCCGGAGTTTCTGAACCGTGTGGACGAGGTTGTCCTGTTCAAGCCGTTGCTCAAGGAAGAGATCAAGAAGATCATCGACCTGCTTCTGGAAAGCCTCCAGGGACGGCTGGACGAGCGTAAGATCGGTCTGGAGCTCACGGATGGTGCCAGGGAATTGATCGCCGGCGAGGCCTATGATCCTGTCTATGGGGCCAGACCCCTGCACCGGTATCTCCAGGCGCACATCGAGACCCCTCTGGCCAAGGCGATCATTGGAGGCCAACTGCTCGAGGGAACCAATGTGGTCATCGACAGGGACGACAACGGATTGGTGGTCAGAAATTCCTAATACCATTTTTGCTCAATTCTGGCCAAAGAAAAGCGGCTGGAAGCCGCTTCTACCTTGCGGATCTGACTTTCCCAAAAAGGATCAGAACAAAGTAAAAATGGTATAACTAACCAGACACGGTTCATCGTCCGGCTGCTTGTCGGTGGATCGATGCACCGACAAGCAGCGCTTGACCCCCGGTCAGTCCCCTTGGATTGGCCGGGGTTTTTTGTCGCCTCCCGGCAGGCTGGGATCTAGAGAGGTGTTTGTATGCAGGCCGTCAGTGGCTGGATAGATACAACCGAACAATCATGCCCAGAGTGGACCCCAAAAAAGCCGGCCCGGATCCGGGCCGCCTTTTTTGGGGTGTTTGTGGGTGGTCATGGTTCACATCTTGGCCACGCTGGCCTTGATGTACTTGAGCAGCGGGGTCCCCCCCGTGGGTTCGGTGATATTGGGGGGCATAAGGGCCCCGGGAACGTTGATCCCGCCAAAATCCGGGAACGCGGGATCGCCTTCGAGCCCCCGTACGTGGCCATAGCCCCCGGCCGCGCCCAGTACGCCGGGTCTGATGCCCTCAGTGGGTTCCACTGTGATGGTCACGGACCCCCAGGGGGAGGCCACGGTCACGGTATCGCCCTTTTGGATATCCAGCCTGCGTGCATCTTCCTCATTCATGATCAGGGCGTTGGTTTTCCTGAGCTTCATCAGCTGGTAGTTGTTGAAGGTGGAGCAATGCTCGTGCTGCAGGATCCTGAAGTTGCCGAAGATGAAGGGAAACTCCGTGTCCGGTGTGAGCCCGGCATCGATCTGCTTATGATCGGGCAGTGCATCCACCCCTTTTTCCACGCTCACGGGATTGAGGAAATTGTATCTGCCGGTCCGGCTCGTGCCGGAGCTGCCATACCCCTTGGGGGTGTTGATGGTTCCCCAGTCCTTGTACTTATAGTAGGTGGCCGGGTCGGTGATCACATAGCCCTTTTCCTTGAGCTCCTGAAAATCCCAGGGCAGGTCGCGCATCTGGTTTGCAAAGGCCTCCTCCATGGTCGCCCAGGGCACGGCATCCTTCACGCCCATGCGGTCGGCCAGCCCCTGAACGATGCGGGCCATGGGCCGGGTGTCGTACATGGGTTCGACCACCTGGGCGAAATAGCTCAGGAACGCCTCGTACAGCCAGTCGGGTTTGACCTGACTCTGCTCCAGCCAGGTGGCATCGGGCAGGACCACATCGCTTACCAGGGCGGTGTTGCACATGAATGCGTCGATGGTCACGGAAAAGTCGAGCCCCTTCATGCCCCGGGTCACGGATCCGGAATTCCCCCAGGTCAGCACGGGATCGCCCCAATAGGAGACAAGCCCCTGAATGCGGCCGTCAGCGACCTGGTCCTCGAACTTGGCCGGGGACCAGCCCGACCAGAGCTGGAAATGGTCCACCTTGGGCGCGGGCGTTTTTTCGGGTTTGATCTGGCCGTCCCGCCAGGCCGAGCCGAGCTTGCGCTTCCAGGGCAGGCACGGACCGCCGGGGGCGTCAAAGGTGCCGCACAATCCGTTCAGTGCCTGGATGGCCGCCGTTGCCCAGTGGCCGTTGGGAGTCTGGGCCAGCCCCGACCAGGACATGACGCCCTTGGCCGTGGCCCGGGCGAACTCCCGGGCAATGGTCCGAAGGGTTCCGGCCGGGATGTCGCAGATGGGTTCGGCCCATTCCGGCGTTCTGGCCGTGCCGTCTTCATGGCCGAGAACACGGTCCCTGAAGGGTCCAAAGCCCGAGGTCCAGTCCCGGACAAACTCCTTGTCGTACAGCTCTTCACTGATGATCACATGGGCCATGGCCATGGCCGCGGCCCCGTCCGTGCCCGGTTTGATGGGCACCCAGGTGGTCGCCTTGGCCGCTGTTTCCGACTTGCGGGGGTCGAAGACCACGAGTTTGGCCCCCCGCTTGAGGGCGGCCTTGAGCCCGGCGGTCTTGCGCTGGCCATAGGATGTGGCCAGCTCATTGTTGCCGAAGAGGATGATGTAGTCGGACTGTTCGTAATTGATCCACGGCCGCTTGTCGTTCAGGTTGTGCTCGTTGGCCATGCGGTTGGCATTGTCACACATGGTCCTGTGGGTCCCCTTGGGGCAGCCCAGATGTTCGAAAAAGGTCTCGTGCACGAATCCGGCAAAATCGTTGCCCCGGAAATAGGCCAGCTTGCCCTGGGGGATTTCGGCCAAACGGGTGGCCACCAGGTCCAGGGCCTCGTCCCAGTTCGCCTTGCGGAACCGGTCGTTCTCCCGGATGAGCGGGGACTTGAGGCGGTAGGCGCTGTTCACGTGCTTGGGCGCTGCTCCCCCCTTGGGGCAGAGGCGGCCGTCTCCCTTGGGATCGCCCTTGAGTCCGGCCACCTTGACCAGAACCCCGTCCCTGACCTTGGCGGTCATCCCGCACAGGGCCCCGCAGGTGTAGCAATGGGTGGGAATCTCCTGCTCCGGCAGGGGAGAAGTGGCGCCGGGCAGGAGCAGCGGTGACGGGGAGCCGAGACCGGCTTTGTCTATCACTTGGGCCAGTCCCTGGATGCATGGTCCGCAGGGGGGGGCGGCTGCTGAGAGTGGGGCACACTCCGTGATAAAACCGCGGCAGATCCGGGCCCATTCCCGGTAAAAGGGGGAGGATCCATTCTTTTCCAGCTGGTCACAGAATGTGGGCACCCATTGCATAAGGTCCGAGGCGAGGAAATCCTCGTAGGCGTCCAGGTCTTCACGTTGGAGCAGGGTGGCGCATATCTCGAGCACCACGCTGACGTGTTCATCCAGATCGTTGAACTCTGGATCCACGTGCACGTCCATGGCCCGCAGGGTCTCGCGCACGCGGAACAGGGGTTCCTGCTGGACAACGGGAATCCCGGAGAGATGCACGGAGGCATAGGGGAAAACCGGGGATGATCCGGCGTTCAGAAAGAGGTCTGCGTATTCGTACCGGAGTTCCTTGAGCATGGCTTCCGGGGAGTCGGTACCCAGAAAGGCGGTCAATCGCTCCAGGGATTTTGCGGGGGTGGAATCTGCCGGGATTTCAGGGGTGATTTTGCCCTGGGAGCCGTTTGGCGCAAAGGTTTGGATGATTTTCAGGAAGGGCTCGTCCCTAAAAAGGGTTGCCAGAAAACGGTAGATGATTGCCCGGTTGGTCTTTGCCGTGGTTGTCATGGAGTCTCCTCCCGTTGATGGGCGCAGGGTGTGGACCCTTGTGTGCCTGTTTTTCATGAATCCGGATGGGGGTGGTCGTTACACCCCGTCCAGGTCCGCACGCCGTTATGGTCCCGTGAGTGTCGGTCGCGGTCCAGAGGTTGTGGGCCGGGGCATTGGTGCGGACGCTGGAAGGGGGGCAAGCGGGGCCGGTTGGGTATCCTTTGGTCACTATACAAAAATAATCATCCGGACAAAAAAGTCTGTATTCGTGAAAAAAACAACCGAGAGGGAACAAGCCGGTCATAAATTATGACACATTGTCTCCTCTCGGTTGAGAAAAAAATCACATGCGGGGAGGGATTACAGCATTGTTTTAATACGTAACTCGTCGGATTTATGATTTAAATAAAGTGGATCAGATCCATGAGGTCACTCATGATCAGGAAGGCCCTGTAGGCTTCCAGAATGGATTTTCCTTCCCAGGTCACGGTCCTGCCGTCTTTGCGCCGGGTGGCAGGCATGCGGAGGATGCGGTCCGCCCCCGAGGTGGTGGTCAGGGAGACCTGCATGGAGACGGGATCGGTTATGGTCAGGGGGGGGCGGAGGCGGCAGAGGGTGGGGGAGAAGAATCTTGTCGTTTCTGTCTGGCCCCAAGGGCACGGAGGAAAGGGGTATGCAGCACAATGGAAACAAAGCAAAAAGGCCCGCAATATATGTTGCAGGCCTTTTTGCTTTATTTGTTCTCAGCATTCCTGTGCCCATGCGCGGGAAGAATTTTTTCTTCATCCCCGCATTCGGCCGCAAATTCGCAGCACATGGCCTCTTTGTAGGTTTCGATTTCATCCCGGTACATCGCCAGGGGAACATCCATGTGGCAGGACCTGCACACGACGCGTCCCTTGGCTCAGGTCCCCCGGATTTCGGCGGGGCCACCGCAGAAGATGCATCGTAGTTCAGCCATGCTAGTTCTCGAGCTGCTGGATGCCTTCCAGGACCCAGTTGTCCCCGGATTTGTTTTCATACTTGCTGAAATGCCAGACCTCGCGGACCTGTTCGGTGTCCTGGCTTGCGGGATCTTCGCGCATGAGCACGTCGAAATAGACCGTGGCCACGGTCTGGTTGCCCATGGTCTTGACCTCGAGGATTTCGCCGTTGATGAGGAGGATTTCCGTGGTCCCCGGGGTGGGGTCATTTTTGTACTGCTCTTCAATGAACGTGTACACTTCCGGGGAGGTGAATGTCCGTATATCGTTCATGTCCCGTTTGTCCCAGGACGTTTGCAGCCTCTGGTATACGGTCTTGGCTCCCTCCATGAAGTCTTCCTGGTCGAAGCCGGGAGGGATGGTTGCCGATTGGGTCGTACCGGTGGTTGGGCCGGATCCGGACTGCAGGTTGTCCCAGGCCGATCCCCCCGAGGGGGACGTATCATGGGTGCGCGCGGATTGGCGGTTCATGGTGTAGGGATTGCCGCCCGAGGATGTGGCCCCCACCGATGCCTCGCGCCGTTTGCGCAGAAAGCGCATCAGCAGAAAAATACCCCCTCCGATGAGCAGCAGGTCCAGCAGGTTGGGACCCATGAAATGCCCGCCGCCGAACATGGAGCCGAGCAGGCCACCCATGAGCATGCCGCCGAGCATGCCGCCGAACATACCGCCCCAACGGCTACGGTTGGGTGTCTGGCCCGCACGATTGTTGCGGGTGCTCTGCTTCCCGAAATTCTTGGACGGCGTGGACCGGGAATACTTGTTGGAATAGGACGAACGTCCGCCAAAGGACCTCCCCCCACCAAACCGTTTGGCCTCGGCGGTCTGGACCATGGCCATGACGGTCAGGGTGACAAGCATGATCGGAAGCAGGATGAGGATATGCTTGAGACGCATAGTGACTCCTTTTTTTTGCAAGATACAGAATATAGGATAAACGATAAACGATATAAGATACAACAGGGGATCGCCATCGATCAATAACGCAACGGCTTTACATCCGTAGGGGCGATTCGAATCGCCCCTACGACTGTAGATGTGCGTGCGTCATCGATTCGCCGTAGAGGAATGCGTGTACTCGACGTATCCTGGAGAGCACGGCCTACGCCGGGATGACGGGGACATTATACTGTTTGACGGGCGCAAAAAACGGGAACGAACAACTCGAACGGGAATATCAAATAAGGAGGAATCGGAAGACGTCAAGGAAAATCGCTCCATACACAAACAGGGACGTCGTAAAAGACGCCCCTGTTAGAGAAGCCGGGCACCCAAAAGTAACTGTTACCGCTGCTCCCTCTCGGGCCTGACGGGGTTGGCAGCACTCCTGCCGCCCGGCTTCACTCTGTGTCTGGGGATTCGATGGGATGAGAAATATCGGATAAGAAAAAAAATGGCGGAGAGGAGAGGATTCGAACCTCCGGTACCCGGTTAGGGTACACACACTTTCCAGGCGTGCGCCTTCAGCCAGACTCGGCCACCTCTCCGCAACAGAAATGCGTAGCTAAACAAAACCGCTCTGTTTGGCAAGAAAAAAAACGGGAGAATTGAACTTTTTTTTCTCCCGTTCTTTGGACGAGCACGGTAGGGGGTGCCGGACCACTACATTTTTGAAAAATGGAGTCTTTAGCCGGTATATTGGCCGTACAACGGAGCAAAGATCCCGCGCTCCCGGGAACAAGCCTCTCCGATCCCCAAAAAGCCGTATGCCAAACCGGGGTCGGTTCGTTCACGGCGTACCGCAAGCCGTGCGCTGAGCACTTCCCGCTAAATCCCCATGATGTTGTAACCGGAATCCACATAGATGACCTCGCCCGTGGTCCCGGTGGACAGATCCGAGGCCAGGTACAGGGCCGCCTTGCCCACGTCTTCCTGGGTGACGTTCCTGTGCAGGGGGGCGCGTTCCTCAATGGTGTGTAGGATGGTCTTGAACCCCGATATCCCCGATGAGGCCAGGGTCTTGATGGGGCCCGCGCTCAACGCGTTGATCCTGACGCCCTTTTCACCGAGATCCGCGGCCAGATAGCGGACACATGCCTCCAACGTGGCCTTGGCCACACCCATGACGTTGTAATTGGTGATCACCTTTTCCGATCCATAGTAGGTCATGGCCATGACCGAACCGCCCCGGGTCATTATGGGCTCAAAGGCCCTGCACAGACTGACCAGAGAGTAGGCCGAGATATTCTGGGCCAAAAGGAATCCGTCTCTGGACGTATCGATGAACCGTCCCTTGAGATCGTTGCGGTTGGCAAAGGCCACCGAGTGGACCAGGATATCGATGTCCCCCCAAGATTCCTTGACCGTATCGGCGCAGCGGCTCACGTCCTCGTCGCTGGTCACGTCGCACTGGACAAGCAGTTCGGCATCGAGTTCCTCGGCAATGGGGTCGATGCGCTTCTTGATGGCCTCGCCCGCGTAACTCATAGCCAGTTTTGCCCCCTGTTTTTTCATCTGGGAAGCGATGCCATAGGCGATGCTCCGCTCGTTGGCGATGCCGAAAATAAGAGCTTTTTTTCCTTGTAAAAGCATGGATCATTCCTCGTTCGTTCGAATGGTAGGTTGAGTGGGTGCTCAGTGCATGGTGCCCAGAAAATCCGGGAACGGCCTGGCCGTTCCCGGATTATTGTGTCGGCGGATCAGCATGTGATGCGTGTGGGGTGCAGTTCACCACGGTCCGATCTAGAGGTCAAGTTCTCGACCGGTCAGTAAATGGTACGCTTCGAGATATTTTTCCCGGGTGTTGGTGATGACGTCGTCCGGCAGGGTCGGAGGGGGAGGGGTTTTGTCCCATCCGGTCCCGGCCAGCCAGTCTCTGAGATACTGCTTGTCAAAGCTGGGTTGGCCCTTGCCTGGTGCGTACCCCTGAACCGGCCAGAATCGGGATGAGTCGGGTGTCAGTACCTCGTCGATGAGCAGAAGCTCCTTGCCCTGGAGGCCGAATTCAAACTTGGTGTCCGCAATGATGATATCCCGCTTACTGGCATAGGCCGATGCCTGTTCATAGATGGACAGGACCACGTCTTCGATCGTTTTGACCAGGCCTTCGCCGGTCAGCTCTCTGGCCTTGCCCATGGTGATGTTCTCGTCGTGTTCGCCGAGTTCGGCCTTGGTGGACGGGGTGAACAGAGGTGTGGGAAGTTGCTGGGATTCCTGGAGATCCCCAGGAAGTTCGTACCCGCAGACCTTGCCCGATTTCTGGTAGTCCTTCCACCCGGAACCGGTGATATACCCGCGAACAATACACTCGATAGGCAGGGGCTTGGCCTTTTTGACCAGAACGGAACGCCCTTCGAGCTGGTCGGCATACGGGGCCAGGGGCGCGGGGAAGTCCTCCACGTCCGTGGCCAGGAGATGGTTGGCTATGATGTCCTTGAACCTGTCCATCCAGAAGATGGTGATCTGGTTGAGGATGACTCCCTTGTAGGGAATGGGCTCGTCCATGATCACGTCAAAGGCGCTCATCCGGTCGGTGGTCACGATGAGCAGGGTCGACTCGTCGATCTCATAGATGTCCCGCACCTTGCCGCGGGAGAGGAGGGGGTATTCCTTGATGTCTGTTCGGGTAACAATCTGCATGGGGACCTCGGGGGGGGGAAGAGGTTGTATGTTTTATGTTTTACATTTTATGTTTTAGGGAAAGGCGGAGGGGTGAAAGATATAGGATGTAAGATATAGAGGATATAAGATAAAGGATAGAGGACGGTTGGGGATGTGTCGGGATTTGGATGACAGGTGGCATTTTTCGAGACGTATCTTTGCCCTATTCCGTCATCCCGGCGAAGGCCGGGATGACCTCAGACTTTCGACCGCGGATGTCCGTTCCCTGCCTCCCGGGGCTCGGCCAAAGGGGAGGCACGGGGGCCTTCCCCTACGGGAATCTTATATCCTATATCCTTCCATCCTATATCCTTTAGTTCTTCTTCATCCGTCGTTCCATACTCCTCGCATGGGCCTCGAGCTGTTCCATGCGGGCGAGGCGGGCGATTTTCGTGCCATGTTCCTGGATATAGGTGTCGCTGGCCGCGATGATGCTCGTTTTTTTGCAGAAAGTCTCAACCGAAAGGGCCGAGGAAAACCGGGCCGTGGACAGGGTGGGCAGGACGTGGTTGGGGCCGGCAAAATAGTCGCCCACGGGTTCCGGGGTGTGGTGGCCCATGAACACGGCGCCCGCGTTTTTGACCTTGCCGATCATGGACCAGGGGTCGCTCACGCAGAGTTCGAAATGCTCGGGGGCGATCTTGTTGACCAGTTCCAATCCGGTGTCCATGTCCGGAACGTGGATGCACGCGCTCCAGTCCTTCAGACAGGCGGCTGCGATCTCCCGTCGCGGCAGCTCTTCAACCTGACGGCACAGGGCCTCTCGGGTCTGTGCCAGGATGTCCTTGTCCGGAGAAATGAGCAGGGACGAGGCCAGAGGATCATGTTCGGCCTGGGAGAGAAGATCCGCAGCCAGCCATTCCGGGGTGGCGGATGCGTCGGCCAGAATGGCGATTTCGCTCGGGCCTGCGATCATGTCGATGCCCACTTCGCCGACCAGAATACGTTTGGCCGTGGTCACGAAGATATTGCCCGGCCCGGCGATCACGTCCACCTGTGGGACGGATTCCGTCCCGTAGGCCAGCGCGGCGATGGCCCAGGCACTCCCGGCCCGGAAGATTTTGTTGATCCCCAGAATGTCCGCGGCTGCCAGGATGGATGGGTTCAGGGTACCGTCCTTCCTGGGCGGGGAGACGATCACGATCTCACCCACCCCGGCCACCTGGGCCGGGATGGCGTTCATGAGCAGGCTGGAGATGAGCGGGGTCTCTCCGCCCTGTCCCCCGGGAACGTACAACCCGGCGCGGTCCACGGCGGAGACCATCTGGCCGAGGATGGTTCCGTTTTTCTGGGTGACCATCCACGACTGCTGTTTTTGGTTCTCGTGGAACGAACGGATATTGTCCGCGGCTTCCCGAATGATGGCCTTGTCTTCTGCGGAAACTCCGGCGCAGCCGGTCTGTATTTCTTCAGGAGTGACCGCGATATTGGACGGGGAAAACTCGGGACAGTCGAATCTGGACGTGTATTCGGCAAGGGCCTGGTCGCCGCGGATTTTGATCGCTCCGAGGATCTCGAGAACGGGTTTCTCCACGGACTGTTTGGGTCCCTTGCGTCCAGCCAGCCAGTCGTTGATGGGCGACCAGGAGGACGTATCGGTATAGGTGATATCACGGCAGGGCATGGGGGCTCCTTGGGGATCGATGGATCGGTTTGAAAAAGACCGGACGTGAGCGGTTTGACCGCGTGCAAAATAGAAAAAATAAGCGGGGCACCAAGGGATGTCAATCCAAGGGGGAATGGGGAGGAAGCACGGGGGAGGTTCCGCTCGGGACAATGGAATGCTGGCATGTGAAATGCCGGTGCGTCCGTCGTTACCGGGTGGTCGGCCCCTTCTACCCCAGTTGTTTGCCGCTGCGTGGTCGCATTGCCGAGCAGACGCTCGACGGTCCAGGGAGCTGGACAACATACGCCGGCCGCTCCGCAATGAGAAATATATTATGGATGGGCTGTGAGGATCATGAGCCAGGTGAGGCCCGAGAGCACAAGGGCCAGAAACACGGCGGCCGATCCCAGATCCTTGGCCCTGCCTGCCAGGCGCGCATAGTCCGGGCTGACCAGGTCGACCACGGCTTCCACTGCCGAGTTGAGCAGCTCCACGGCCATGACCAGGATCCAGGATCCGGCCAAAAGAATTTTTTCTGCCATGTCATCGCCCAGGTAGATGCCCAGAGGAATGATGATGGCGGCGAGGATCAATTCCTGTCTAAAGGCGTGTTCGTGGCGTACGGCCGCGGTCAGCCCTTTCCAGGAATAGTGGCAGGCCGGAACAAGATGGGTGAATGGATTGGATTCGGGTTTGGGCATAGTATGGTGGCTTTCGACCGTTGTCCCGGGAGACGGCTTGTTGTTGGGAGGAGACGGGGTACGGGGACGGCCGTGGTCGTTATGCGGTGCACAGAGCCGAACATGGCGTCATTGTAAGGACTTGATCCGGGATCGTTATGCGTTTGGCGTTGCCTTGACGTACGGGGCAGGTGCTTGGCCTACAAGATCCGGGCCCGCGCCATGGCAGAGGTTTTCAGGCCTCGCCGGACGGTCCTTCATCCACATGGCTATGGCCCTGGCCACGCCGGCATGGTCGTTGTCCGGGACGCCGGGGAATCGTTCCACAAGATCCCGGGGGGCATTGGCGACCACAAAGGGATGTAGGCTCATCTCCAGCAGGTCCAGGTCATTGTAATCGTTGCCTATGGCCATGGTGTGGTGCAGGGGAATGTTCAATGATGCGCACAGCCATGCGGCGGCATGGGCTTTGGATGTCTGGGCCGGAAATATTTCCACCCAGGTCGAGGTGTGGTCAAAAGGCGATGTCGCTCGAATGACACTCAGCCCGGCAAGCTCGGCACGTACGTGGACCAAGGGCTCAAGCCCTTGCCAGGGCGGAATGATGGCCACGAATTGGCTGGCTTGTTCCCAGGTCTGCCCCGGTTCAAGGGGGTGTCCCCATTGTTCGTGTACCTTGAGCCGGGTCATGAAGTCCGGGTTGGGACCGCCACGCTGCTCATAAGAGAAACAATGGTTGTCCGGAATGGGATGGTGGAGCATGAAATCCAGCCCGGCCCGACGGAGGACACCCATCGCCAGATTGATTTCATCCCGGCGCAGGGTTGTAGCTCGAAGGATTGCCCGGTCAGCCAGGGAAGCCACGCCCGCCCCGGTGGAAAAGATGACATAATCCGCTGGGAAGTCCGGTCCGACCGCTCCGAGAAACGAGGAGAGCGAGCGCCCCGTGGCCACGACCCTGATGATTCCTTGTTCCTTCAGCCCCTGGAGTGCGGCCCTGTCCACGGGGGACAGGGTGCGGTCACTGCGCAACAGGGTTCCATCCAGATCCGTGAACACGATGCCGGATGGGAGGCCGGAAGGGGCAACGGGACGGGGGATGTTTGGATGCATGGCAAGACCGTAGTTGTTGGTGTGGAATATGGACATACGGCCAGACAATGGAAAGGTCCAGTCGAGGGTCCCGGCCCTCCCTGTGCAGGTCCATTCCGGGACCGTCTTGTTCGGTTGTTGGTACCTAACCCGTGAAAGTCTGCCCTAAAAAACAAGAAAATTCTGCAACCGGTTGAACGTACAACGTAAACCCCAAAACTGCGGCTTGGCCGCATTAGAGTTTTTCTAATTCGTGTTCCAGGATATCCTTGTCGGCCTGGGATGCCGTATAGATGAGCTTGGTCCGGCGTACGATGATGTCTCGCAGAGATCCCGCCTTTTCAACGTCCTTCATGTAGGCGAGTTCTCCCCGGCACAGCCCGGGCAGGATCTCCTGTTCGAATCCCTTTTCCTCGAGCACATACCTGGCCACCTCGAGCCATTGGGATCCGTGCCGTTTGGTCCATTCCTCCACAAGTCCCTGCCGCACGCCCCGTTTATGCAATCGCCGGGTCCAGGCATGAGCGAGTCCCTCGGGAACCGTGCCCGCGCCGATGATCGGATCCCGGTCGGTGTGGTGGTTGCGGGGTGCAGCCGGAACCAGGTCACCCGCGATCCGGTCGACCACTTTTTCTCCGAGAGAACGGTAGGTCGTCAGCTTGCCCCCGAATACGCCCAGGTAGCCCGAGCCCACGGACTGATGATCGTCGACAATGGAGTATTCCCGGGACATGGTGGTCATGCTCGACTCGCCGTGGGAAACCAGACTCCGTACGCCGGAGTAGATGTGCAGGACGTCGTCCTGGGTCAGCTTGCTCGTTGGAAAGTAGTGGTTGGTCACATCGATGAGATACCCGATTTCTTCCTCGCTCGGGGGGATGGTGTCGAATTCGTCCCCCGTGAATTCGGATTCCGTGGTCCCGATGAGGGTGAAGTTGTCCTTCCAGGGAAGGACAAAGACGATCCGCCCATCGGCAGGCATGACCAGAAATCCGGTATGGTCGAACATTCTGGGGACCACGAAATGGATGCCACGGACATATCTGAGGTCCGGATGTCCGGCCTGTTGCGAGAGCTCCCGGTCGAGACCGGGGACCCAGGGGCCGGCCGCGTTGACCAGATATCTGCACCTGACCAGGTGGTCCGTTCCCGAACGATTGTCATGGAGCTCGAGTTCGTAATGGGTGCCCTTGGCCCGGACATCCTTTGCCGTCATGAAATTGTGGACGTCGGCCCCGTAGATTTCCGCGGTCAGGGCCGTCGCCAGGCACAGGCGCGAATCGTCTGTCTGGGCGTCTGAGTATTGGAGCACGGCGGAGAGATCGTCCTGGCGGAGCATGGACAGCCCCTGCAGCTCGCGGGCGGTCAACCGGCTCGAGGGCTGGAGATTCTGACGGCCTGCAAACAGGTCATAGAGCTTGCATCCTGTCTGGACCATCCATGCGGGACGTTTGTCGTCTTTGTACACGGGAATGTTGAACCGCAGCGGATGGACCAGGTGGGGCGCTGTCTGCAGGAGAACCCGGCGTTCCTTGAGGGCCTCACGGACCAGTTTGAAGTCATAGTTTTCCAGGTACCGGATGCCTCCATGGACCAGTTTGGAGCTCTGTCCCGAGGTGGCATGGCCGAAATCCTTTTTTTCCACGAGCAGCGTGGAGTATCCTCTGGAGGCCGCTTCCCTGGCCACCCCGGTTCCGTTGATGCCGCCGCCGATGACGGCGACCTGGTAGTCTTTGCGCAGCATATTGGGTATTCCTTGGTTTTTTATTTTATAACAGCGATAGGATCGGACACCCCCCCCCGGTCGGCAGGGGGAGCGGTGCGATCTTTGGATGGCGCGGAACGGCCAACTCCCCGCCTATTGGTTCTGGGACGAGGGGGACACCTGGTTTACGGGACGGGTTTTGATGATTTTTGGGAGTGTCAGGAAAGGGATTGCCTGGACTTGGCGTCAAAGAGGTGCATGCGTTCCAGGTCGAAAACCAGAGGGACGGTGTCCCCTTCCTTGATGGCGGTCGTTCCCTTGGTTCTGGCAAGAAAGGCGATATCTTTGATTGTGACGTGCAAATACGTCTCGCTCCCCAACGGTTCCACAAAATCGACCAGGGCGTCGACCTTCCAGGCATCGGGCAGATTACTCTTGTCGCCGTTGTTCACACTCAGGTTTTCCGGCCTGATTCCCAGGATGACGTCCCTGTTTCCATGCCCCTTGTGGTGCAGGTTGGCCGCTTTGGTTCCGGGAACGGGGAGAGAGAATCTACCCTGACAAGAAATGGCCCCGCCGTCGCCTCCGAGGGTGCATTCGACCAGGTTCATGGGCGGGTTCCCAATGAACCCGGCGACAAAGGTATTGACCGGGTTCTGGAACAACTCGACCGGGCTGCCGACCTGTTCGATGTAGCCGTCCCGCATGACAACGATCCGGTCGGCCAGAGTCATGGCCTCAACCTGGTCGTGGGTCACGTAGACGATCGTCGACCGGACCTTCTGGTGCAGACGTTTGATTTCGGCGCGCATTTGGGTTCTGAGTTTGGCGTCGAGGTTGGACAATGGTTCATCGAAAAGAAAGACCGCGGGCTTGCGGACGATGGCCCGGCCCATGGCCACACGCTGGCGCTGTCCGCCCGAGAGCTCGTAGGGTTTTCGTTTGAGCAGGTCGGTCAGCCCGAGGATTTCCGCCGCCTCTTGGACCCGGGCCTGGATGACCGACTTGGAATGTTTTTTGAGCTTTAGGCCAAAAGACATGTTGTCATACACATTCATGTGCGGATACAGGGCGTAGTTCTGGAAAACCATGGACACGCTGCGGTCTTTGGGGGCCAGATCGTTAATGATCCTGTCTCCAATGCGCATGGTTCCTGCGGAGATGGTCTCGAGACCGGCGATCATGCGCAATGTAGTCGATTTCCCGCAGCCCGAAGGGCCAACAAAGACGATGAACTCCTTGTCCCTGATTTCCAGGTTGATCCCGTGGATCGCCTCCACCTTTCCATACATCTTGTACACGTCGGAAATAACGACTTCTGCCATTGTTTGCTCCGTCCCGGTCTCTTGAAGGGTCCCGTCCTGATCGGTCAAGAGTGTCCTCCCTCGACCAGGTGGTCTTCCGGCATTGTGCCAACGTCCTTGCCGGATTATCGATTATTGTTTCCGTCACACAGACGTAACACGAAGCTCATAGTGCAATGGCCGAAAAACGACAAGGATGGATTCGTTTTGAAAGATTTTTCAGTGAAAACAGCATGTTACATTTTTTGTATAGACCGGGCTTCCGGGACAAAAACTATCTTGACCTAAAAAGTTTGTCACAATACTGTCATGAGGATTTGTGTTCAACCAATCCGATACCTTACTTAAACAACCGGAGGTAGAAACGATGCGCGGTAAACGAATTGTAGCGGCCCTTTTGACCGGGCTCATGCTTCTTGTCGGCGGCAACGCCATGGCCAAGAAGGTCGAGATCAACTGGTGGCATGCCATGCGTAGCGCCCGCGGGGAAGTTTGCAAGGCCCTGATCGACAAGTTCAACAAGTCACAGGACGAGTATGTTGTCATCGGCACGAACAAAGGGAACTACGATGAGGTCGTCAATGCGGGCATCGCGGCCATCAGGGCACACAAGCAGCCGCACATCCTCCAGTGTTTCGAGGTCGGCACCCAGACCATGATGCTCTCCGGGGCTATCTATCCGGTGTATCAGCTCATGGTCGACGCCGGATACACCATCAATTGGAATGACTATCTCCAGGCGGTGTTGTCGTATTACATGAACAAGGATGGCAAGCTCATGTCCATGCCGTTCAATTCATCTACTCCGGTCATGTATTACAATGCGGATATGCTCAAGAAGGCAGGCATCCCCATGCCGTCCAAGTCCGAGCCCCTGACCTGGGATGAGCTCGGCACGATACTGAAGACCCTGATCGACAAGAAGATCGCTCCTGCCGGTCTGGTCACTGCATGGCAGTCCTGGACCCAGATCGAAAACTTCTGTGCCATCCATAACCTGCCCTTTGCCTCCAAGGCCGACGGCTACGAAGGTCTGGATTGTGTTCTGGAATTCAACAGCCCCCAGGTGGTCGCCCATATCGCCCAGCTCAAGGACTGGATGAAGGACAAGCGCTTTCTGTACGGCGGCCAGAAGTACCAGGGGCCCAAGGCCGAATTCATCGCCCAGAATGCGGCCGTGTACATTGATTCCATCAGCGGGATCGCCAAGCTGAAGAAGGCGGTCAAGGATTTCAAGTGGGACGTGGCACCTCTGCCTGTTGAAGCCTGGATGACCAAGCCCCAGAACTCTATCATCGGCGGCGCATCCAACTGGGTCCTGGCCGGTCACTCCAAGAAGGAGTACAAGGGCGTTGCCGCCTTCCTGGCCTTTTTGGCCCAGCCCGAACAGCAGATTTTCTGGCACAAGCAGACCGGGTATTTCCCCATCACCCTGACCGCCTATGACGAGCTCAAGAAGCAGGGCTACTACAAGGAACAGCCCTATCAGGAAGTGGGGATCAAGCAGCTCAATCGGGCCGTTCCCACCAAGAATTCCCGCGGCTTGCGCCTGGGTTACTTCGTCCAGATCCGTAATATCATCAACGAGGAACTGGAAAAGGTCTGGAACGATACCAAGACCCCCCAGCAGGCCATGGATGACGCCGTGACTCGGGGCAACAAGGAACTCCGCTCCTTCGAGAAGATATATCAGTAGCCTGAGTTGTTGAGGAACGTTTTATACATACCGCCCCGGCCACCACGGGGCGGTATGTCTTTTTCGTAACTATTCGGATCAGAAATTTGTATTCTTTTTTCCGCATTTTCACGACGAGTCTGCCATGATCAAGCGATCTCTTTTTTCCAACAAGTACCTCCCGTATCTGTTGATACTGCCCCAGTTGCTGGTTACGTTGACATTTTTTTACTGGCCCGCCTTGAACGGGCTTATCAACTCCATGCTCCTGAGCGATCCCTTTGGGTTGCACACCAGCTTTGTCTGGTTCGATAACTTTGTGGATCTGTTGACCGACTTTTTGTATCTCAAGTCCATTGGGATCACAGCGGTTTTTTCCCTGGCCACGGCCGTGACCTCTATTTCCCTGGGGCTGTTCATCGCCACCCTGGCCAACCGGGCCTTCAAGGCCAAGGCGGTTATCCGGACCATGCTTATCTGGCCGTACGCCGTGGCCCCGGCCATCTCCGGGATTTTGTGGCTTTTTCTGCTCCATCCCTCGTACGGGGTGGTCGCCCTGGCCATCAAGAAGACCTTGGGCGTGGACTGGAACCCGGTGCTGCACGGGTCCGATGCCATGATCATGGTCATCATGGCCAGTGCCTGGAAGGAAATTAGTTACAATTTTGTCTTCTTTATCGCCGGGATGCAGGCCATTCCCACCTCCCTCATCGAGGCGGCGGCCATGGACGGGGCCAGTCCTTTCAGGCGGTTCTGGAACATCACCCTACCGCTTCTTTCGCCCACGCTCTTTTTTCTCATGGTCATGAACATCATCTATTCCTTTTTTGAGACCTTCGGTGTCATCCATACCATGACCCAGGGTGGCCCGGGTGGGTCCACGAACATTCTGGTCTACAAGGTCTATCAGGACGGGTTCATCGGGCTCAATCTCGGTTCGTCCTCGGCCCAGTCCGTGATTCTCATGAGCATCATCATTATCGTCACCATTCTCCAGTTCAAGTATGTGGAGAAAAAAGTCCAATATACGGGATAGATCATGGTAGAAAAGACACCCATTCTCGACGCATTGACCTATGTGTTTCTCATTCTGGGCATCCTGATTGTCGGGTTCCCGATTATCTATGCGCTCATCGCCGCGACCCTGCCCATTGAAGAGGTCTCCAAGGTCCCCATGCCGCTCATTCCCGGGGACCAGTTTTTGGTCAACATGAAGGAGGCCTGGGTCAAGGGGGATCTGGGAACACAGCTGACCAACTCGTTCATCATGGCCTCGGGGATCACCTTCGGCAAGATCATCGTCTCCCTGTTCGGGGCCTTCTCCATCGTGTACTTTGATTACCGGCTGCGTAAGATCGCATTTATTTCGGTATTCTGCACCCTGATGCTTCCGGTGGAGGTGCGTATCCTGCCGACCTATGAGATGGCAGCCAACCTCTTCGGCCCCCTCCAGACCCTGGTCAACCTGTTCCATCTGGACTGGCTGATCGACTGGTTTGCCACCCATGACATTGAAATCAATATGGATCTTTGTCTCCTGGATACCTACCCCGGTCTGATACTTCCACTGGTGGCCTCGGCAACCTGCACATTTTTGTTCAGGCAGTTTTTCCTGACCATCCCCGAGGAACTCTGCGAGGCCGCCAAGATGGACGGCGCCTCGGCCATGACCTTTTTCAGGAAGATCCTGCTCCCCCTTTCCAAGACCAATATCGCCGCTCTGGTGGTCATCGAATTTGTCTACGGCTGGAACCAGTACCTCTGGCCGCTGCTCATCACCACCAACCCAAAGATGATGACCGCCGTCATCGGCCTGCAGAACATCATCCCCCAGGCCGACGACCTCCCCTTCTGGAACGTGGCCCTGGCCGGATCACTCATTGTCATGCTCCCACCGGTGCTCGTGGTGCTGTTCATGCAGCGGTGGTTCGTGAAAGGGTTGGTCGATCCGGAGAAATAGGTAGAGAGTGCGCAGTGCGCAGGAAAAACACGTCGCGCCAATGACAGGCATCTTTTCTCTGTCCTCTGACCCGTAGGGGCACGGCGCGCCGTGCCCTGTTTGACCGAGCCCCGGGAGGCGAAGGCAAACAAAAAACCCACGCACTACCCCGATTGTCAAACCCCCGGTTTGGAGATATCCAGACCGGGGGTTTTTATTCACAGTTTTTGATGTCGACACGTGTTGCGGGAGGCATGAATATGGCCATGGATATCCTCATCTGCGGAGTGGGCAATATCGCCCGGGAGCTCCTCAAACAACTCGGTGACGAGTGGACGGTGACCCTCATCGAGAAATCCGGGGAACTCCTCGATCTGGGCGCGGCTTTGTGTACGAATCTCAAGGCCCGGTATGCCGAGGACGCATCCAGTCCCGTGGTCCTCAAGAAGGCGGGGCTCGAAAGGCATCACTATGTTCTGGCCATGACCGGCATCGACGAGGTCAATCTGGCCGTGTGCCGGTTTGCTGGAGAATACGGGGTGCCCTATGTTTCAGCCCTTGTTCACGAGCCCGAGAATGCCAGGGAATTTCAGAAACTCGGGGTGCATGTGGTCATGACCGGCATGCTCACGGCCCGCAATCTCTATCACTATCTTCAGGATCCCAGGGTTCGGGTTTCGCCGCTGACCGGCGGCATGGGCAATGTCTATGAGGTGAATGCCAGGGATCATTTCCGGGTGGTGGGGAAGCGGGCGAGCTATTTCCAACGCTCCACCCTGCGGTTGAGCGGCATTTTCAGACGGGGTAAGCTCATGTTTCCCCGGCCCGGTACCGTGATCCGGGCCGATGATCGTCTGGTGCTGCTCGGGGAAACCGATATCTTCAATGCGGTCTGTTCCCTGCTCGAATGTGCCAGCCCCCATTTTCCCCTGGCCTACGGTCCGGGGATGCTCGTGGCCCTGCCGCGCAAAGGCGAGGAAATCCCGGCCATCCTGCACGAAGGACAGTATCTCGGTCAGAACACCAAGGTCAGAAAGGCGACCGTGCTCTGCGGCACGGACACCTGCGTGATCAAGGACGCTGTGGCCGGGTGGCCTCAGGAAGTGAGCGTGGAGATTCAGCCCTCGGACAAGGGAATTATCGAGAGAGTGCGCGGTTTTGCAGGCGAAAGTGTCTGCGGCTTGCTGCTGATCCCGCCGGTGGAGAAATCCCTGTTTTCAAGCCTTGCCGGACCCGCCTATACCGCGTTGACCCATGACCTGAACTGCCCGGTGCTCATCGCCCGGCAGACAATACCCTATGAGAAAATACTCGTCCCCTTCCATGGAACACCTAATGCGGAATTGGCCCTGGAAGTGGCCATGGACCTGGCAAGACAGCTGGGAGCGGCCATTTCGGTCATGATCGTGGAGGAACCGGGATTTCTCAGCGGCGAGGAGGACGGCGAGTTCGTGCGCACGAATCTGAACCGCATTCGGGAATTGGTCCACATCCACAAGACCACCGTGGAGGAGATCACGGTCAAGGGGAATCCCGTCCGGGAGATCGTCAAACAGACAGCCTCCCATGATCTGCTGGTCATCGGGAGCACCAACAGGGATCGGGGGCTCATCAGCCCGAATATCGGGGAACACCTGGCTGAAAAGGCCGCGTGTTCCGTGCTCATAGTCACTGCGTGAGGCAACCATGCATCAGGATGGACTGGTTCTTTTTTGTCTGGCCACAGCTCTGGTCATACTGCCCCGGCTTGCCGGATATATCCGGGTCTCCACCTCGGTTCTGGAGATTCTGCTGGGCGTTGTGCTGGGGAAGAGTCTCCTGGGGCTGGAAACACACGGCACCTGGCTGGATATACTGGCCCGGTTCGGTTTTCTGGTGCTCATGTTTCAGGCGGGCATGGAGATCGATTTCAAGGCCTTGCTCTCCCAGCGAATCAAACTGGTCGTCTTTCAGGTTGTCCTGTTCGCGTCCACCGTGGTGCTGGCCGGCGTGGCCGTTGTCCTCATGGGACTGCACCCTTTTCTGGCCCTGGTTTTGTCCACCACCTCCCTGGGCCTGGTCGTTCCCGCGCTCAAAGAAACAGGCGTCACCGCATCCCGTCTGGGCCAGACCATTCTCATCGCCGCGACCCTGGCCGATTTTCTGACTCTCCTGGGCATCACTTTTTTTGTGCTCGGCTACCAATACGGGCTGTGCATGGAACTCTTCACCCCCATTCCCCTGTTTGCGGGATTCGCTCTGCTCCTGTGGGGAGCACGGCTCTGGGCCTGGTGGCATCCGGACAAGGCCGAAATCTTTCTCGCTCCCGGTGACGCCAGAGAGCCGGGGGTCCGCCTGTCCATCGCCCTGCTCTTCCTGTTCATTGCATTGTCCGAGCTGGTCCATCTCGAACCGGTCCTGGGCGCGTTCATGGGCGGATGCATCATCTCCTTTGTATTCCGGGAGAAAAAGGAGCTGGAATCCAAGATTTCGGCCATCGGATTCGGGTTTCTGACCCCCATGTTCTTCATCCATGTGGGCATGGGCTTTGACGTGACCAATATTCTGTCCCCGGAACGGCTGGCCTTTGCCGGAATCCTTCTGGTCGTCAGCCTGCTGGTGAAGATCGTGCCCTGTCTCCAATTCCCCCTCTGGGGCCTCGGGCTTAAAGACGGCATGCGCTGCGGGGTGCTCCTGTCAGCCCGGTTGAGCCTCATCGTAGCGGCGGCCTCCATCGGGCTGGAGCAGGGATTTCTGACACCGGAAGTCAAGGATGCTATTGTTCTTCTGGCTCTATTCACCTGCGTGATCGGGCCGCTGGGATTCAAGCTGCTCACCCCGAAGAGCGGGGAATGACGGGGAGGTGGGAGAAAGAAGAACCGGACTCGATAAGAAAGGGAGACGCGGGGCAGGTGACGGAAGAAAGGGACGCAAAAACGTCATCCCGGACTTGATCCGGGATCTCCAGGGAATGAGCATCCCCTTGACGTGTTGCCCACGACCCTGGCCATCAAGATCCCGGCCTGCGCCGGGATGACGGGTGAAAACGAAAAATCGGTGCGAAAAGTGCCGACTTTTTTCAGAATTCAACAGTGTTCTTGGTGGCAATGCCCGGATTGTGGAGGAATCCTTGAAATGATCGAAGGGTATTGGACTTCCCGAAAAAAAATGGCATGGTCGTCTGCAACCGGTATGTTCAAGCAGAACACAGGTCGATATCCAGAACCTTTCACCCAGGGAGGCAGCCATGAATATGGAGAATTTTTCGGAATCCATCACCATTGGTGGAGAAATCTACGAGTACGACCCCAAGGGGCTCACCGCCCTGATCCCTTGTGAAAATTGCGGGCACATGAATGAGGTGGACGTGAACGGGATCGAAGAGGAATATTTTCCCGCATCCTTTTCCTGTGAAAACTGCGGGCATTGGAACAGCTTCGATTAGGCCGACGGAGCGCGATAATTTTTCTACGAAGAACGCCCTTGCAGTTTGACTGCAAGGGCGTTTTCAATCTCTCCAATTTGTGTCGGCGGGTCGATTTAAAAGGACGGCATCCTTGCAAATCGGGAGCGGAACTCCCGATTTGCAAGGAAGAACCAAGAACTTATTTTTTTATAACCAGCTTGATTATTGGGTTTTTGGGATCGAATAGTCGTTTGTGGACTCAACCAGGGAGAAATTTATCGGATGATGATACATGCGGAGATTAACCCCTCTAATCGTCGCATTTTTTCCGGAGATTGGCTTGACGAGTCCATGCCATCTTTCCATGCAAGGCGAATACGAGCATGGAGAGCATGGTATGTGCATGGCAGACATGGGTACTCAGGGAAAAGCCCATGTAGCGCACCCGTGACCATGGAACGGATTCTGGGATGGCATGGGGCGCTTTTTCCCACCGGGTATTCGGGGATGGCCAAAATCCGGGGCCGGGGGAAGGAGTACATCCTACGCGTTGGATGACCGGTTCCGGGGGGAATCAAAGGTATGCTGAAATCAGATACGTTGGTGCTGTTGCAGTTGCTTACGCTCATTCGTGAACGCCCACCACGGCAATGGATCGCCGCCCTCCATGAAGTGGACAACCGCCATGAACACATCGATCACACACGGATCGTGCTGTTTCCCGGTTTTTGTGCACAGCCCATCAAACATCTCAAACGCATCCCGTCCGATCAACTGCCGGGGATGCTCGATGCCGATCAGCCGAAGGTCCGCAGCCATGGCCTTTCCGATGTTGGGGAGGTCTTCCAGACGGGGGACTGTTTTTCTGTCCGGGGTTTTCATGGTATGTCCATTGTGAAGGACAAAGAAGGGGGTATTCCCCTCTTCTGGCAAACACTTTGAGTGGCCTATCGCCACTGGTTGGAAGATGACGGTGATCGATAACGCCCTTTTGTTCGGATCTGCCGGATCAGAGGGCTTCATGTTTTTGGGGTAAAACCGGAATGATCATCCGGACAGCGGTTCCTTCGGGGCCGGAATCGAACTCCAGTCTTCCCTGGTGCTGGCGCATGATGGTGGCTGAGATGGAAAGTCCGAGACCGGTTCCTCCCTTGTCGCGTTTGGTGGTATAGAAAGGGTCCTGGATGAAATGCAGGTCCCCGGGATCTATGCCGCAGCCGTTGTCCTGGACCTGGATGAGGGCTTCCTTGCCTTGGGGGCCGGTTCTGGTCTTTGTGGTTATCGTTATGCGGCCGGCTTCGGGGTGGATAGCTTCGCAGGCATTGACCACCAGGTTGATGAGCACCTGCATGAGGCGCTGTATGTTGCCCTGTACAGAGGGGAGATTTTCCTGGCGGTTGCAATCAAAGGCCCGGGCACTGTGTTTGATCTTGTGACGGACAAAGGTCATGCTTTCGTCCACCACACGGTTGAGGTCCACGTCCTCCTGTTCGCTGTCCCGGCTCTGGCGGGCATAGTCCTTGAGCTGGGACACGATTGCATTGATGCGTGCCGCCCCCCGGATCATCTCGTTGAGCAGGGGTGGCATTTGCAGGCGTACTTCCGAATATTCCAGGCCGCCCAGGACAAAGTCGCCGTTTTCCCGGTAGTATTCCTCGAGAATGGTCTGACTGTCCTTCCACATGTCCCGGATCAGGGGCAGGTTCAGGGTGAGATAGCTGTTGGGATTGTTGATTTCATGGGCGACTCCGGTCACCAGGAGTCCCAGGGATGTCATCTTTTCGGCCTGGATGGTCTTCTGCCGTCTTTGTTCCGCTTCCGCCTCAGCCTGCTTCCGCTCGCTGACGTCCGTCAGTTTTCCTTCCACATAGAGCGTCTGTCCCTGCTTGTTTTTGGCGCACCGTGCGTTGAATGCAACCCAGATGGTATCCCCGGTCTTGGTGAACATGGTGGTCACGAAATCTTTCACCAGGCCGTGTTTTTTGAGCAGGCTCATGACCCGGTCACGTTCCCTGGGATTGCAGTAGAGCTGGTTCGAGATGCTCGAAATGGAGCCGAGAAGATCCTGGGGTGAGTTGTATCCCAGAATGCGGGCCATTTCCTGGTTGGCATCGATGAACCTGCCTTCGGGTGTGGAGCGGAAGATGCCCTCGAGGGCGTTTTCGAAAATATCCTGGTATTTCTCCTTTTCACTCCACTTGGTGATGTCGTGGGCGAAAACGCATACACCAACCACCTCGCCCTCTTGGATAAGGGGAGAGTAGGTGTTTTCGTAAAACAGTTCTTTGCCGTTGTGCTCGGGATATTTGCGCTTGAGGATATAGGATTCCCCGCCAAGGGCCCGGTCGAAATGCTTTTTGGCCGTGGCCAGTTCTTCGGGGGAGTGGAAGAGTTCCAGGATGCTCATCCCGGAAAAGATGTCCGCGCCCCAGGTGCGTTTGATGTGCATCTGATGGGCGAGGTTGAAGGACGTGTAGGTGTAGTTCCTGTCCAGAGTGAAAAACATGATGTTGCCCGGAGCATTGAGGGCCTTTACGAGCAGGCTGTTCTCACGGCGCAGGCGATGGAGTTCATCTTCCATGGTTTTTTTTTCGGACATGGAGTCCTCTTACACCAGAACGAGTTTGAAAATCGTTGTTTTGGGGAGGCCCGGACGATTCCCTCCACACGTGTCAATTTTTGTTTTTCTGCACCTCCCGGGGCGCAGAAAAACGGGCGATTCGTGAATCGTCCCTACGGAACCGTGGTGTTTCGCGCCAGGCTCGAGGTACAACTCAATGTTTCGAAATAATTGGAGTACCTTACTCAGAAGGTTCCGTAATAAAAAACAAAAAAAAATCCATAACCGCTTGAACTTAAAACTTAAAACCTAAAACCTAAAACTGCGGCCTGGCCGCATTTGATCAAGATTCCAGCTTCTGCAAACGCTTGTTCAGGGCCTGTCGGGAGATGCCGATCATGCGGGCGGCCTGGGCCTGGTTGTCGTGACAGCGCTCCATGGCTTCGCAGACAAGATATTGTCCCACCTGTTTCATACTCGGCAGGATGGATCCGAAGGAGATGGGGGCGGTGTCGCCTGATTCTGATTGTGTTGCGCAGGGCCGTTCCTGGTCCGGGAGTTTCGGGCGTGTGAGATCCTCGAGTTGGTCGGTATTCGCCTGTCCCGGGCGGCCTGAAGAGACGGAATCGAAGACCAGCATCTTGAGCTCGCGGACATTGCCGGGGAATGCATAGCCCCTGAGTGTATCGAACAATGTGTCGGCGTTGTCCGGAAAGGGCCTTTTGAGTTCGGAACAGATTTCCCGGATAAAGCGATCGATCAGGAGGCCGATGTCAGCCGGGCGGCTGCGCAGGGGAGGGACGTGGATATGGTGGGCCTTGAGACGGTAATAGAGGTCTGATCTGAAGGTGTTCGAACCGTCCAGGGCTGCGGATGACTTGTTGGTTGCCGTGACGATGCGGGCGTTGGACTTGCGGGTGAGATCCGAGCCGATGGGCCGGTATTCCCGTTCCTGGAGCAGACGGAGGAGTTTTATCTGTGATCCATGGGCGAGATCGCCTACTTCGTCCAGGAACAGCGTACCGTCGGCCGCCTTTTCCACCAGGCCGGGTCGGCTTGTGGCGGCTCCGGTGAACGCGCCTTTTTTGTGGCCGAACAGGGTGTCGTCAAAGATGTTTTCATCCAGACCCGCCACATTGACGGCAACGAATTCTCCCTTGCGGCCGCTCAGATCGTGGACGGCCCTTGCGATCAGTTCTTTGCCCACTCCGGACTCGCCGGTTATGAGCACCGGTTGCTGGGTTTCGGATATGGCCTCCACGTACTGGAAGATGGAGCGCATGGATTTGCTGGCGGTGACGATATTTCGGAATGCAGCGGGATTTTCGAGCGTGTCGCCCAGAAAGCGGCTGCGAAGGGAGATGTTTTCTCGTTTCAACTGCCGTATTTCAACGGCGTGTCTGACCCCGGAAACCAGGCTGGCCTTGTCGCTGGTTTTGACAAAGAAGTCGAAGGCCCCCTCTTTGATGCACTGGACCGCACTTTCCACATCGTTGATGCCGGTTATCACGATTATGGGGATTTCAGGATGGGCTCTGCCCACCGTTCTGATCAGCTCCAGACCGCTGAGCCCGGGCATGGCCATGTCCGCGGCTATGGCCTCCACTTCGGTTTCGGCGAGTGTCGGGACCACCTGCAGCGGGTCGGAGAGGGTGATCAGGTTGTCAAAACCGGCTGAGCGCAGGGCCAGGGAAAAGGAACGGAGCCAGCTTTCCTCGTCGTCCACCAGCAGCAGCGGGTTTTTGGGGTTTTTCATGGTGTTCCTGGGATGCTCGGTCGCAAAATAAACGGTATACGTGGACGATGGTACATACTGTTTGTGCAGCCCCTTGGGATAGAGGACAGAGAACAGAGAACAGAGGACAGAGACCAGATGACAGAGAACAGATAAAAAACTTGCCCCCGAACAGAGTGGCTATGGGTTGTTGGTACTGTCGTTCTTTCTGTTTTTGCGTGTATGCGTAAAAACCGGGTTGTCGTCTTGTCGTCTGAGCGGTCAGTCGAAGGTGCGCTTGTCCACGAGAGGCGGCTGTCCTTCGAGGGTGGCGCGATCCACTATTTGGATGAACGGGAGGAGTTTGACCTCCTGCTGGACCCTTCTGCTCACGGTATCGGGGTTTATCTCTCCTGCAACGGCCAGCAGCAGGGTGAACCGGTCGTGGCCTTCGGTATTGTCGATGACGGTCTGGTGGGCCAGGATTTCCTTGAACCCCGAGAGCGCCTTGGCCACCTGGGCCGGGTAGATGAACTGCCCCTTGACCTTGGCGGTGTCATCGACCCGTCCCAGAATGCCGGTCAGCCTGGGGGCCGTGCGGCCGCACCCGCACGGGGAACAGTCCAGCGAGGAGAGATCACCGGTGGCCAGTCTGAGAAGGGGATAGGCGCGGACCAGGGGGGTGACCACAACCTCTCCGGGAACCCCGGGGGGAAGGGATTTGCCCGTGCCCGGTTCGCATATCTCCACATGACAGCGGGAGGACGTGTGCCATCCGGACAGCTGACCGCATTCATAGGCGATGCATCCTACATCTGCGGTGCCGTATCCCTGTCGCATGGTGAGGTCAAACATCTCCTCCACCGATGTGCGCAAGCTGTCCGTCAGGATTTCGGCAGCCACGAAAGCGACACGCAGATTGGAGTCCTCGAGCAGGTCATGCCCTTGTGCCTGTGCCTTGTGGCCGATGGTTTTCAGATAGCTGGCCATGCCCACAAACCCGGTAACCGGCAGAGAGGTCATGAGCTCGATCTGGGCCCGGGTGTTTCCGGGGCCGGCCGGAATGACGGCGCACCCGATCTGTCGGAGGGGTTCTTCGAGCATGAGCCCGGCCGGGGTGAGGTGGTAGCTGAAGGTCATCTGGACCAGATCGTTTTTCCTGAACCCGGCGGCAAAAAAGGCCTCTGCCCATCCCCAGTAGTTGGTTTCCCGTCCCTCGGGGTCCAGAATCGGGCCCGGTGACTGGTAGATTCGGGAAAGCTCACCGGGATGCTGGGTCAGGAACCACTCCAGCCCCTTTTCCTGCTGCAGGGAGATGAGGTGTTTTTTGGAAAGGGGAGGGATGGCCGTGAAATCTTCCCATGATCTGAAATCTTCAGGGTGTGCCCCCATCTCGTCCAGGCGTGACCGTATCTCGGGCGATTTTTCATACCCGTTCTTGAGAACCCGGGATATCCCTTCCCATAAGGCGGCCGATCTGCTTTCCTCGGAGGCGGTTTCCAAAGGGGAGTACACTTCGTGGGGTTTGGTCATATGGTTCACCTTTGCAGTGGGTTGCGCTTGAAGTGTTGCCATGAATACCACAGATGGGCTGGGCTCACCCCAGCCACCGCTTGCGTCGCCGGTAGTGTTTGACGTCCCGGTAGCTTCTCTTCTCCCCGTTGTTCTCGATACCGAGGTAGAATTCCTGGACATCCGGGTTGTCGAGGAGTTCGCTGCCTTTGCCGTCCATGACGATGTGGCCGTTTTCCATGATATAGCCGTAGGCGGCAATGGAGAGGGCCAGGCGGGCGTTCTGTTCCACCAGCAGCACGGTGACCTGCTCTGTCTGGTTGATTCTGGTGATTATCTCAAAAATTTCCTCCACCAGCAATGGGGCGAGTCCAAGAGAGGGCTCGTCCAGCATGAGCAGGCGGGGGCGGGCCATGAGAGCCCTGCCGATGGCGAGCATCTGCTGCTCACCCCCGGACATATAGCCGGCCAGTTGCAGACGCCGTTCCTTGAGTCGTGGGAAATAGCCATATACCTTTTCCAGATCCGTGGAGAAGTTTTTGCTCGGCTGGGTGTAGGCGCCGCAGCGAAGGTTTTCTTCCACCGTGAGATCTTCAAAGATGCGCCTTCCTTCCATGACCTGAAAGATGCCCTGGCGGACAAGAAGCTCGGGGCTCTTGTTCTGTATTTCATTTCCCTGGAATTCGATTTTCCCGGCCGTGGCCTTGCCGTCTTCACCGTGCAGAATGCCGGAAACGGCTTTCAGTGTGGTGGATTTCCCGGCACCATTGGCCCCGAGCAATGTGGTGATGCTGCCCTGGCGCACCTCCAGGGACAGTCCCTTGAGCACCAGGACAACATCATTGTAAACCACTTCCAGGTTGCTGACTTTGAGCAGCGCAGACATGTAGGCTCCAGGATGGATTTTTCGAATTTTAGAAATTTTAGAGATTTTAGAAATTTTAGAAATTTTAGAAATTTTAGAGATTTGAGAAATTTGAGAGATTTAAGAGATTTGAGGGAATTGTAACCGTAGGGGCAGGCACAGGTTGGGCAGGCACAGGGACCTGCCCCTACGGGATATGTGGTGATGGCGGTGAATGATTTTGGAAATTACAGAGGGTGTCAATTTCTTAAATTTCTGAAATCCTACAATTTTTAAAATCTTTTACTTACCCAACCACGCCTTGCTGCGCGGGAGTTCTTCGGTCGCTGCGAATTCCATCTGTCCGCCGTTCTTGAAGGTGACGATGTTGACGGCCATGTTCGGGCGGTGATCGTCGGGGAAGAAGCTGATTTTCGGGGCCAGGCCCATGGGATCGAAATCGCGCATTGTTTCAAGGGCGGTCTTGATGGTCTCCCCGGTTATCTCACCCTTGGACGCCGCCTGTTCGATCCCCTCGGCCATGACCAGCATGGAGACGAAACCGCGCAGAAAGTGGGTCATCTGGTGTTCGTTGTCCGTGATTTTTTTGATGACCGTCATACCTGGTACATCCTGGCCATAGACTGCTGCTGCCTGGATACCGAGATGGCCGTCAGCCGCGGCCCCGCCCATTTTGGTCAGGTTTTCATCATTGCCCCAGATATTGCAAAGAACGGTCACCGTATCCATGCCCAGTTTTTTGGCGTCTTTCATGACCACGGCTGTGGAGGGCGTTGTGCCTCCCACCCAGATGGCATCGGGATTCTTTTTCTTGAGGCTCAGAAGCTGCGGCGTGGCATCCATGGCCTTGAGCCCCACATTCTCCTCGCCGACAATGTCGAAGCCCAGCTCCTTGGCGTAGGCCTTCATGCCCGGGATGGGCACCAGTCCGTAGGGCTTGTCCGGGTAGATGAAGGCAAAACGGACAGGGCGGTCCTTTTTCCAGGTGTCCTTGATGTATTTCATGCCGGCCCGGGCCTGGGTGGTATAGTCCGGGGCAACCGTGAAATTGTAGGGCGCCTTGGACGGGTCCATGAGGTGCGGGGAATACGAGGCGGAAAAAACCGGAATCCTGTCCCGTGAAACCATGCGCACCAGAGCCTCGGTGTCACCTGTCCCCCACCCCTGCAGGGCCACGATGCCCTTGCTCTTGAAGCGTTTGTAGGCGGCCAGGGCCTGCTGCACATTGTAGGCGTAGTCCACCTGGTCGAGGACGATTTTTTCACCGTCAATGCCGCCCCGGGAGTTGATGTACGCAGCACAGGCCTTGATCCCGTCGGCATAGGGCTGGCCCACGCTGGAGGTGGGTCCGGTCAGATCGGAGATCAGACCGATCCGGATTTCAGCGAGTGCGGGTGAGGCGCACATGGCCATGAGTATGAGTGACGCAATGATTCGGGTGAACATGATCCCTCCGTGCATGTTGTGGGGTAAGGGGGGTGGATCGTTGTTTTCGTACCTTACTCAAAAGGTTCTGTTATAAAAAAGAAAATTCTATAAGAGCTTGAACGTAAAACCTAAAAACCTAAAACCTAAAACTGCGGCTTGGCCGCATTAATACGCAAAGGGAAACAGTTTCCAATACGCCTTTGTCAGCCGCCATTTGCGGATCAATCCTTCGGGTTCGAAGATGAGGAAGAGGATGACCACCAGGCCGAAGACGCCTTCCTTGAGGGGGATGATCATGGCGCTGAGGTCGGGGAAGATCCCGGACATGGAACCGGACAGAACGTTCAGTATCTCCGGGAGAAGGGTGATGAAAATGGCGCCCAGGATACTCCCTGTCACCGAACCCATGCCGCCGACGATGATCATGGCCAGGTAGTTGATGGACAATGCAATGGAAAACTGCTCCGGCGTCACGTACATGGTGTAGTGAGCCCACAGTCCTCCGGCCACGCCGGCCATGAACGAGCTGAGGGCAAAGGCCTTCAGTTTGTAGGCAAAAAGGTTGATACCCACATTTTCCGCGCTCTGATAGAAGTCCCTGATGGCCACAAAGGCCCTGCCGGTTCGCGTGCGGGCCAGATTCGAAACACCCAGCACGCAGAGTACCGTGACGAACAGGATCAGATAGTACATGCGGATGTCGGAATCAAAGCTGAAGCCCAGGATCATGGGCGGGTCCACGGGCAGGCCGTTTGCTCCGCCCGTGAGCCCCTTGGAGTGCAGGAACGCGTATTCGAGGATAAGCTGGGCAGCCAGGGTGGAAATGGCCAGATAGATCCCTTTGAGGCGAAGGGAGGGGATGCCGAAGAACAACCCTATGAGGGCGGCCACACCCCCGCCTCCCAGGAGTGCCGCCACAAAGGGCAGGCCGTTCTGGCTCAGGATGGCTGTGGCATACGCCCCGACGCCCACAAAGGCTCCGTGGCCAAGGGACATCTGGCCGCAGAATCCCGTGAGCAGATTGAGGGAGACCGCCCCTATCACGGCCAGCAGGATCAGGTTGAGAATGGAAACCAGGTAGAAATCAAGCCCCAGGGGAACGAGCACCAGGGCGAGCATGAACAGCCCGGAGCAGAGTTTCTGAAAACCCGAAGGAAAAAGCTGGTTTTCAGCCGGGTACGAGGTAAAAAACAGACCGCATTTGCTCATGCCTACACTCTCTCGATGTCTTTGGTCCCGAAGAGACCGTACGGTTTGATCATCAGAATGATCACCAGGATCACAAAGGACGCAACCTCCTTGAAGCCACCAAGGCCCAGCAGGTCTTTGGCCGCGCCCTCACACAGGTTTTCCAGTACGCCCACGATAAGTCCTCCCAGTGCCGCACCCAGCAGGCTGTCCAGACCGCCGAGAATGACGGCCGGAAAGACCTTCAGCCCCAGGTGGCCGAGCTGGGAATTGATGCCGTTGATGTTGCCGAGGATCACCCCGCCGATGGAGGAGACAACCGCGGCAATGCACCATGACAGAGCAAAGATCTTTTTGATGCCGATGCCCATGGACTGGGCGGCCTGTTGGTCATAGGCCGTGGCCCGCATGGCAATGCCCAGGGACGAGTATTTGAAGAAGAGTGAAAACACGGCAAAAAGCAGGGCGCTCAGTCCAAAGGCCGCCAGATAGACCGGGGCCACGGGCATGCCGGCGATCATGATGGGATCCTGTGGCAGAATCTGGGGGTAGACCCTGATCTGGGTTCCCCAGAAGACCTGGACGATGGATTTGAGCACCGAGGAGAGCCCGATGGTGACCATGATCACCGAGATGATGGGTTCCCCGATCATGGGCCTGAGCACCAGGCGTTCCACGACCAGCCCCAGAATGATGGAGAACGCCAGGGTGATCAGAAAGGAGAACAGAAACGGAATATGAAACTGAACCGTCAGGGCGAAGCAGATATAGGCCCCGACCATGACCAGTTCGCCCTGGGCAAAATTGACCACCTTGGTCGCCTTGAAGATGATCACGAATCCCAGAGCCACCAGACTGTAGATACTGCCGACCACCAGGCCGTTGATGATGAGTTGGATGTAGTATTCCAT
>NZ_JBUDSQ010000028.1:0-35799 GCF_054921335.1 Desulfoplanes sp.
ATGGCGGAGAGGGTGGGATTCGAACCCACGTACCCTTGCGGATAACTCGATTTCGAGTCGAGCGCGTTACGGCCGGACTTCGCTACCTCTCCATTATTTCAAGTGCTTGTGTTGGTGCGGTCAAGCCCTTATTGGTGATTTTTGGAGCGTTTCACCAATGGATCACCAAGGGGATGGGAATGGGGCCCGGCTCCTCGTCCATATCTATTTTGTTGCTTTACGTTCTTGCCGTCGTTTTTTGAAAAAACTTTTAATTAGGCTACTGCATTCTGGAGCCATTATTCCTGGAATGACGGTAAAACAATGGTTGGCCCAGGGGAGATCGTTCCCATGTAGGCGGGATGCAATGGCCCCGGTCTTCGGATCGTCCGCACCATAGACAACCGTATCAATGCGGGCGTGGATTATCGCTCCGAGACACATGATACATGGCTCGAGGGTGACCACCAGGGTAGACCCAGGAATACGGTAGTTACTACTCTTTCGGCAACCTTCACGGATGGCAAGTATCTCCGCGTGTGCCGTCGGATCATTCAGGGCTATGCTCTGATTATATCCCTTACCTATAGGGTTGCCATCTTTGTCGAAAAGTATGGCCCCCACGGGGATCTCACCCCGTTGTGCCGCCAGGTCCGCCTGCATCAGAGCCTGGCCCATGGGACCATCCCAGCGGGACCGGCACCCCGGAGGAGCCTCTTTATTGGATTCCATCTTTGGAAGCAAGGATAAATTTGTACCGGGGGTATAAAATATTCTGGCCTCGGTCCTTATTGTTACAGTCTACGGAGATATTGGATGCCCCGTTCCATGAGGGCTGTGCCGAGGAGGGTCGTTCCCCCCCTGGTCCATGCAGGGTGGTTCGTGGGATGGTTGTATGCCTCCGGGTGGGGCATGAGTCCCAGAATCCTTCCCGAGGGATCGGTCAATCCGGCTATTCCCAGAGGCGAACCATTGGGATTGGCGGGGTATGCCTGCGTGGGTTCCTTGCTGCCGGGATCGATATACTGCAGGGCGATCAGGTTTGCCTGTTCCAATTCCTTGAGGACTTGATCATTTTTAGTGATGAGTTTTCCCTCCCCGTGGCGGACCGGAAGATACAGGGTGTCCAGCCCGTTGGTGAAAACGCATGGTGAAAGGGGGTTGCATTTGAGATGGACCCAGCGGTCCTCGAAACGGGCCGAATCGTTATGGCTCAAAGAGACCTGCCTTTCGAAATACCTTCCACCGGAAGCCGGTAACAGGCCGAGTTTGACCAAAAGTTGGAAGCCGTTACAGATCCCGAGGATGATCCCCTGGGAGGCCAAAAATTTTTTCAGCTCATTTTCCAGGGACATGCCGGATGATGTCTTGGTGTATCTCCAGCGTAGGGCCGCGGCCTGGGCGGCCCCAAGTTCGTCGCCATCAAGAAATCCCCCCGGAAAAATGATAAAATTATAATCGATCAGGGAAAATTTTTCCGCAGCGAGGTCAGAAAAATAGGCGATGTCGGTTTGGTCCGAACCAGCCTGTTGAGCGGCAAAAGCGCTCTCTTTTTCACAATTCGTACCGTATCCGGTAATGACTAAGGTTTTGACCTCGGCCATCATTCCTCCTGGCATTGTCTATATTATAACAAGGGTATGTGGATTTATCGGACAATTATTGCTGAGACAAAAGAAATAAAATAATATCCCTCCTGTTCGCAAGAAGCAAGGAATATTTAAGGATCCAAGTTTCTTGACAAGATAAAAAATCATTGTCTAATGACTCCAATGCTCAACAGCTGTAGAAAAATTTTTGGGGTGGGCCGCACGGTGGTGGTGGCCCATTTATTTTAGTGTTTTTTTTGCTGGAATCTGAACTGCGGGGAAGTATGAAAACCAAATTTATTTTTGTTACAGGGGGGGTTCTCTCCTCTCTCGGCAAGGGGCTGGCTGCCGCTTCTTTGGGTACGTTGCTCAAGGCCCGAGGCCTCAGCGTGACCATCCTTAAGCTCGATCCGTATATCAATGTCGATCCGGGCACCATGAATCCCTTCCAGCACGGTGAAGTCTACGTGACGGACGATGGAGCCGAAACCGACCTTGATCTCGGTCATTACGAACGGTTTCTTGACCAGCATTTGGGGCAAGCCAACAACTTCACCTCCGGCAGGGTGTATCATACCGTTATCTCCAAAGAGCGGCGGGGTGATTATCTCGGGGGGACGGTGCAGGTCATCCCGCATATCACCGATGAGATCAAGTCCTCCATCCTCAGCGTGGTCAGCGACGATCTGGATGTGGCCATCGTGGAAATCGGGGGAACCATCGGTGACATCGAAGGCCAACCATTTCTCGAGGCTATCCGGCAGCTCCGGACCGACCTCGGCAGGGACAATGTCCTGTACATCCACCTCACCCTGGTGCCCTTTATCAAGGCGGCCGGGGAAATCAAAACCAAGCCCACCCAGCACAGTGTCAAAGAACTCCGTAGTATCGGGATCCAGCCCGACATCATTCTCTGCCGTTCCGAAATCGATTTAAGTAAGGATATCAAGGCCAAGATAGCGTTGTTTTGCGATGTCGAGCCTGACGCGGTCTTCACGGCTATCGATGTGGATAGTATATACGACCTCCCCATGAGTCTTTATGATGAAGGTGTGGACCAGAAGATAGCCATTCTGCTCAGGCTTTCCGCGAGAAATCCTAATCTGCACACATGGGAGAAACTGGTACACAAAATCCATAATCCGGTAGGAAGAACCCCCATCGCCATTGTGGGTAAATACGTCGATCTCAAAGAGGCCTACAAGAGTCTGCATGAGGCATTGATCCATGGTGGAGTGGCCAACGATCATGCCGTTGATCTTGTCTATGTCAATTCGGAAGAGATCACTCCGGAGAATTGTTCGCAAAAACTCTCAGGGGTCAATGGGATCCTCGTTCCCGGAGGATTCGGCAACCGTGGGGTCGAGGGGAAGATCGAGGCGATCCGTTATGCCCGGGAAAATAAGATTCCTTTTTTCGGCATTTGTCTCGGCATGCAATGTGCTGTCATTGAATTTGCCCGCCATGTCCTAAAATATGAAAAGGCCAATTCCGAAGAATTTGATGAAAACACCCCCTATCCGGTTATTTATTTGATGAAGGAATGGTTCGACATCCGGAAGCAGCGGCTCCAATTCCGGGACAAAGAGTCGGACAAGGGAGGGACGATGCGGCTTGGAGCGTATCCCTGCGTCGTCAAGGAGGAGACGCTGGCCCATACTGCGTATGGGGTCTGCGAGGTGAGCGAACGGCATCGCCATCGTTTTGAGTTCAACAAAACCTATGCCGACGATTTTGGAACGAACGGCATGGTATTGAGTGGATACTCCCCGGACGAAACCCTGGTCGAGATTGTCGAGCTCCGTGACCACCCATGGTTCGTGGGGTGTCAATTCCATCCGGAATTCAACTCCAATCCCTTGCACGCCCACCCCCTGTTTAGGGAGTTTGTCAAGGCGACTCTTGCCTATAAAAAATAGCCCATCCCTGCCATGAATCAACTCTTCGACATCTCCTCCTCTGGTCCCTTTATTATCGCTGGACCATGTGCCCTTGAAAGTTTGGATCTTGCCCGCGACACTGCGATGGAACTGGCTGGAATCTCCAGAGACCTCGGTGTGCCTATCATCTTTAAGAGTTCTTTTGACAAAGCCAACCGCACCTCGGTGACCAGTTTCAGGGGACCGGGGATGGTTACAGGAGCTGATTGGCTCGGGCAGATCCGTGAGAAAACCGGGCTGCCGGTCATAACGGATATCCATTTGCCCGAGCAGGCCCTGCCGGTTGCCGAGGCCGTCGATGTCCTCCAGATCCCGGCGTTCTTATGTCGCCAGACCGATCTGTTATTGGCGGCCGCCTCAACGGGAAAGATTGTCAACGTGAAAAAAGGACAATTCCTGGCTCCGTGGGACATGCAATCCGTGGTCGACAAATTACGGTCCGTCGGCCACGAAAAGATCTGGCTCACAGAGCGTGGGGCATCGTTTGGATACAACAATCTGGTGGTCGATTTCAGGTCTCTCGTGATCATGCAGGGGTTTAACGTTCCGGTCGTGTTCGACGCCACGCATTCGGTGCAGATTCCCGGTGGCCGGGGTACTTCGTCGGGAGGCAGCAGGGAATATGTTCCTGTCCTCGCCAGGAGTGCGGTTGCCGCGGGGTGCCAGGGCGTGTTCATGGAGGTGCATCCCGATCCGGACAATGCCCTGTGCGATGGCCCGAACAGCTGGCCCTTGGCAAAGACCAAGGCCTTGCTCCAAGAGCTGTTGGCCATATGGGGGGTGCCGCATGGATGCTAAAGCCCGTGCCGCAGAGACCAAGATGCTGGTTCTCGATGTCGATGGTGTGTTGACCGATGGGGGACTATACTATGACCAGGAGGGCAGGATCCTGAAGCGGTTCAATGTCCAGGACGGCCTGGGGATCAAACTTGCCCAGCGGGCAGGGATTGCCATTGCCGTGATCTCGGGACTCAATTCACGGGCGGTCGCGACCAGGGTCAAAGAACTTGGGATCGAATATTATTATCCGGGACATCACCATAAGATTCCAATTTTGCAGAAGATCAGCCAAAAATCAGGAATCGATGTCTCGCATATGGCCTATCTAGGAGATGACTGGGTAGATGTCGGCCCTATGGAGACGGTAGGATTGCCCATGGCCGTGGCCAACGCCCAGCCGGAGATTCTCTCCTTGGCGCTTTGGATTGCACAATCTTCCGGTGGGCATGGGGCGGTCCGCGAGGCCGTACGGTTCCTTTTACAGGCCCAAAACCAGTTGGACCAACTATGGCGGACATGGGCTGATTGATGACCAAGCGTTTACTATGTTTATCGATTTTTCTAGCTTTCTGCATCGTACTTCTTACCATCGTCTCTTGGCGGGTCGATAAGAATACGCAAGAGGAATCCCTGGTTCCAGACAGTGGGGTCGACTTGACCTTGCAGGGGGTCAATTTGCGGCAGGGAAAGGATGGCCGTCTTCTCTGGACCCTTAACGCCACGAGCGCGGATTATGCCAAGGGAGAGGGGATCGTTGTCGTTGAAAGCCCAAAAATATTATATTTTCAAGAAGATAAAAAGGAACCCTTGTATGTTGAAGGTGAACATGGCAGAATAAATCAAAAGGACGATCAGATCGTTCTCTGGTCCAATGTTCTTGCCAGATACCAGGGGAACCTCTTGGAGACGACACGGCTCGATTACAACGGTACCTCACGGATGATATTTTTCAAGCAAGCTGTCCGATTGACAGGAAAAAATATGATCATGACAGCAGAAGGGGCCCGACTCAACCTGGAAAATGAGCAGATCCATGCACAGGGAGCTGTGCGCGTGGTCCTACGGAAAGCGATGCGCTAGGGGGGGGCACAATTGGAATCTTGGTGTTTGCCAAAACGTAATCCTTTATTGGAACAAAAAGGGTATTCCGTGAAGAACGTTTATATATTTTTACTGGGGTGTCTGGTGTTTTTTTCTTGGACCGGTTTTTCACTTGCCGGGGCCCAGGGGAAAAAGGTACCCACGACCATTACCTCTGACGACATGACCTATGATCCCGATTCAAACCGGGTCTCCTTTTCCGGTGAGGTACATGTCGCCCGCAAGGATTTTCAGCTTTGGTCAGAAAAGTTGTTCATCCATTTTGTTGGACAGCAGAACCGCGGATCCTCCAGCGCGGTGGAAGGAACCGATCCCGGCCGGGATTTGTCTGATGTAAAAAAGATCATCGCCGTACACAACGTACGCTTGGAAAGTCAGGGAAAAAAGGGGTTTTGCGGAAAAGCGACCTATTTTCAGGACCAAGACATGTTGCAGATGGAGGACGAGCCAAGGTTGGAGGACGGCAAAAACCAGATTATGGGTGAGATAATCAAGCTGTACATCAAGGACAACCGCAGTGAAGTGATCGGTGGCAAAAAACGGGTCGAAGCCATATTCTATTCACGTCCAGATCAGGTGGAGTGAACCCTATGGCTATTCTCAGCGCCCACGAACTTTTCAAGAAGTTTGGCAAAAAAGAGGTTGTCAGGGGGATCGACATCAAGGTCGAGCAGGGTGAAGTGGTCGGTCTTCTTGGCCCGAACGGAGCCGGCAAGACGACAACTTTTTACATGCTCGTAGGGATCATCCGTCCTTCAGGGGGCACCGTCTTTTTGGACGACCGCAACATCACCTCCTGGCCGCTCCACCGAAGGGCCAAGCATGGTCTCAGTTATCTCCCCCAGGAAAGTTCCATCTTTAAAAAACTCAGCGTACGCCAAAATCTACAAATTATTTTGGAATATACCGGGTTGCCCAAAAAAGAGCAGACAGAAAGGGCGGACCGTCTATTGGACCAACTGGGTATAACCCGTTTGGCAGACCAGAAGGCCGCATTTTTGTCAGGAGGGGAGCGCAGAAGGCTTGAAATAGCCCGGGCCTTGATCCAGGATCCTAAATTCATGCTCCTGGACGAACCCTTTGCCGGCATTGATCCCCTGGCCGTTGAGGATATCCAGCAGATTGTACATTCTTTGCGCAAAATGGGGATCGGTGTGCTCATATCTGATCATAACGTCCGGGAAACACTAACTATTTGCGATAGGGCATCCCTCGTTTACCGGGGCCGGATTATTTTGGAAGGTACTCCGGATACGATAGTCGATGATCCCAAGGCCCGGCAAATTTATCTCGGTGAAGATTTCAGGCTTTAGATCGTTGCCAGAGGCTGACTTCTGTGGCACAAGGAATTTATGATCAAAGATTGGTATAATCAACTATAGTTCGTTGAAATAATTTGGAAATCCTTTTCGGAAACAGTATGTGCAAACACAGGCGGCTTTCCCAAAGAAGAGAATAACTATGGCACTGGAATTACGACAAAATCTCAAGCTCACGCAGCAGCTGGTCATGACCCCGCAGTTGCAGCAAGCGATCAAACTTTTGCAACTTTCCCGGGTTGAGCTTTTGGACGTGGTCCAGGAAGAATTGCTGGAAAACCCAATGCTTGATGAGCAGGTTCCAGACCAGAGCAAAGGAGAGGAAGAAAAACCCCCCGAAAAGGAAGACAATGGGCAGGAGGAAAAAAAAGAGTTTGCAACCGAAGAAAAGGATTTTTTGAAAAACGCCGAATGGGAAGACTATCTCGGGGATTTTTCAAGCACCACCAGACAGGTTCAGGGCCATGAAAGCGAATCACTAGAAGAGATCAGCTCATACGAAGGCCGTGTCTCCGCCAAGCCCTCCCTGGAGGGGCATCTACTTTGGCAGCTCCACCTGTCGGACGCGAACGCAGAGGAATGCCGCATCGGCGAATCGATCATCAATAACCTGACGTCCTCCGGTTATTTTGCGTCCAGTGTAGAAGATGTCGCTTCCGAACTCCAGGTCGCCGAAGAAGCGGTTGCCGGGGTTCTCCACACGATGCAGATGTTCGATCCGATCGGCATCGCTGCCCGCACGGCCAAAGAGTGTTTGCTCATCCAGCTTGATGCCGTGGGGGATGAGGATCCCATCCTTCGGACGTTGATTTCCGAACATCTCGAGGATATCGAACAGAGACGGTATAAGCCTCTTCTGCGAAAATTCAAACTGTCCAAGGATGATCTCAAGGAGTATCTGGACATCATCACCTCCCTCGATCCTTTGCCCGGTGCCAGTTATGGAACGTCTACCTCTGTCTATGTCAGTCCAGATGCATATGTGTATAAATACGATGATGACTTCATCATTGTCTTGAACGACGATGGATTGCCCAAGCTGCAACTCAATCCGTTCTACATGGAAACGATGCAGACCAAGACGAACAAGGAAGATTCCTCCTATTTGCATGAAAAGATGCGCGCGGCCCAGTGGTTGATGAAAAGCCTACAACAGCGACAACGTACGTTGTACAAGGTTGTCGAGAGTATTGTCCGCTTCCAGCACGATTTTTTTGAATATGGTGCCACTCGACTCAATCCACTCATCCTCAAGGATGTGGCTTCAGATATCGACATGCATGAATCTACAGTCAGCAGAATCACCACGAACAAATATCTGGCCACCCCCCATGGTATTTTCGAGCTGAAATATTTTTTCAATAGTGCCCTTGATCTTGATGATGGGACACAGGTTGGTTCAGAGAGTGTCAAGGTGGCTATCAAGAAGATCATTGAAGGGGAAGATCCAAAAAAGCCCTATAGTGATGAAAAAATATCCCATATGCTCAAAGATATCTTGGAAGTGAATATCGCCCGCAGGACCGTCGCCAAGTACCGTTCTGCCCTGAACATTGAATCATCTTCCAGACGAAAAAAATTTTTTTAACACCGTGTTTTACATTAGGGAGATAAAACCTGGGAGTCGATGGAACGTTTTAGATATTCGTTCCGGAATGTATGCGTTTAAGTCGTGTGCCCACCTTTATCCAGGAGGTATTCTATGAATATGAATTTCAACTTCAAGAATTTTGAGCCATCAAACCATCTCCGTGAGTACGCCAAGGGACGTTTTGGCAAGATTGCCAAATATGTACCGAACCCGGAAAATACGGATTTGCAGGTGAATCTTGAAGTGGAAAAATTCCGTCATCGGGCAGATGTTGTCCTCACCGGTGACAACCTCCGTTTGTCCGCTAATGAAGAGAGCGAGGACATGTATTCGACCGTGGACTTGCTGCTCGACAAGTTGGAGTCCCAGGTCCGTCGTCTCCGTGACAAGAATAAGAAGAACCGAAAAAAGGCAAGAGGGGGCCGTTTCGATGTCATAAGTTTTTCCGAGGAATCCGGATTCAAAGGCCAATCACCGACCATAGTACGTTCAGACCGTTTCTCCCCAAAACCCATGGGGGTCGATGAGGCGGCCATGCAGCTCGATAATCTTGAAGATAAATTTTTGGTTTTTCTCAACGCCGAAACCGAACGGGTCAATGTAATCTATCACCGTAAAAACGGAGATTTTGGTCTCATTGATCCTGGGATTTGATACATGAAACTTGCAGATTTTCTCGATGATGGATGTGTAATCAATGACTTACAGGCCAGGACCAAGAAGGAGGTCCTGGCCGAACTTATTACGCCACTCAAGGCAAAATGGCCCAATATTGATCAAGAAAAAATATTGGGAGTGCTCCTTGATAGGGAAGCGCTCGGGACCACCGGCATCGGCGATGGTATCGCCATCCCGCATGGCAAACTCGAATCCATACAGGAGGTGGGACTTGTCGTGGGCCGATCTCTCGACGGGCTCGACTTCAAGGCGCTTGATCATAAACCATGTCGGATTTTCTTTCTGGTGCTCGCCCCTGAAAATATAGCCGGAATGCACTTGCGGATATTGGCCCATATCTCCCGTCTCCTCCAGGATGTCTCTTTCCGCCAAGCATTTCTCGAAGCGCCGGACCGAACGACTCTGTGCAATCTTCTAAACGAGGCCTAGCAATCGTGACCCCAGCACATCCACCCGTCGTCATTTTGACCGGCCTTTCCGGAGCCGGTAAAAGCACGGCACTCAATGTTTTTGAGGATCTCGGTTTTTTTTGTGTGGACGGCTTGCCCGCACGCATTGTCTCTGCATTGGTCACCCTGTTCTCAGGGGAAAATCCATCCAAGTACCGGGGCATTGCCCTGGGCATGGATCTACGCCAACTCGATTTTTTGGACCAGTGGCAGGTCGCCCGCAAGGAGTTGGACAGGCTCGGCGTCACTCCCCGGGTCGTATTCATCGAGGCCGCTCCCGAGGTCTTGTTGCGCAGATATGCAACGACGAGACGCCCGCACCCGTTGGAATCCACGGTTGATGGACTCGAACAGGCATTGGACAAAGAACGGGAAATCCTTATGCCTATCCGCGACAAGGCCGATCTTGTCCTTGATACTTCCGAATATTCAATACATGATCTGCGGCGGATCATCCAGGAGCATTGGAATGTTTCATCTGAAAACCAGTCCGGATTCCGCGTCCATCTCGTATCCTTTGGATTCAAATATGGATCTCCAGGGGAGGCCGATATCGTTTTGGATCTGAGATTTTTGCCGAATCCCTATTTCGACGAGTCACTGCGCCCCCGTTCCGGCAAGGAAGAGGCCGTGGCGAACTATGTCTTTTCAGAAGACTATGCACGAAAATTTATTGATAAAGTGGAGCATTTTTTTTCTTTTTTGTTGCCGCTGTATGCCAAGGAAGGACGTTATCGACTGACCATTGCCTTGGGCTGCACCGGGGGAAGACACCGCTCTGTTGCCGTTTCTGAATCGCTGTTCAGATTTTTGCGGCAGAAAGGATTTCTCGTCTCCTTGGAACACCGTCATTTGGAATTAGAATAGATATGGGGCTGTTGGAATGATAGGTATTGTCTTGGTGACCCATGGTGGATTGGGTGAAATCTTGATCGAAACGGCGGGATCGATTGTTGGAGAGCCCCCGTATTGTTCTTCTGTGGCCATAGATGTATCCAGGGGAATGGATACCATCCTCGCAGAGACCAAGGAGGCGGTCACAGCGTGTGACCAAGGGGACGGCGTATTGATCCTTACGGACATGTTCGGCGGCACACCGACGAACATCAGCCTCTCCCTCCTCGGATCAGGACAACTCGAGGTCGTTACTGGAGTCAATTTGCCCATGTTACTCAAGGTGTTGGGGACCCGCGGGGGTGAATTGCAAAAACTGGCTTCGGAAGCCAAATCCGCAGGAAAACAAGGAATACTTGTTGCCGGGGAAGTCTTGCGCAGGAGGGTTGAAAAGTAGATGCTCTGGGTGCGTATCGACAATCGTCTCGTCCATGGTCAGGTTATAGAGACCTGGTTGCCATACACCAAGGCCCGAACCATCATTGTCATAAACGATGAGCTCGCTGAAGACCCATTACGGCAAGAGATCATGCTCCTTGCCATACCCCAAAATATCGACCTCGTTTTTTCCAGGGTCGCCAAGGCAGAAAAGGCCATTACCGCAGCCAGAGAAAAACGCCACGGAATGTCCATTCTTTTACTTTTTTCTTCGTGCAGCGACGCCCGGCTCGCATATACCCATGGGCTCGCCTTTTCCCGCCTCAACATTGGTAATCTCCACTATGGTCCAGGTAAAAAACAGGTCTGTGACCATGTAGCCCTTGGCTCTGAAGACATCACCTGTCTCCAATTTTTCAGCAAGCAGGGGATTGATCTCGATTTTAGGTGTGTACCGAACAAACCCGTTCAGGTGACTTCATGGTGAGTCTCTCTTTGCCCGTATTGGCCCAACTTGCGCTTGGAAGTTTTTTTTTGCCGTTTTTTCACTTTTCCGCTTTTGCATCAGCATCAATCTCCTCGCCCGCCCTCTAGCGGCCGGATTTATCTGGTCCCTTTTCTCTGGTTCGTGGTCGACCGGTCTCGGTGTGGCCTTTTTTTTCGAACTCTTCTGGCTTGATACCATTCCGGTTGGGACCTTCATTCCCCCTGTGGCCCTCTTTTCTACCATTGGTTCCCTCTCTCTCATCCATGTTCTTGGAATCCATCTGCCATGCGAAGCCTTCGTGGCCATGCTCGTAACCGTTCCCTTCGCCACCCTGATTGCCTGGATCGAAACAAAGCAACGGCTCTGGCACAACCGTGAATTCAACATGCTCGTCTTGGCAACGCGCAGGGGAAACGCCAAACTTTTTGCGCCACAAAAATTTATCGGCAAGGGGATCGTGGGGTCCTTTTTGCTCCAGGCGACAACCTGTTTCCTTATCCTCATTCCCCTCGAGATCCTGTTGGATAAGGGATTGGTCTACCAAGGCCTCTATGCATGGTGCTCCTGGCCGATGCTATGGCTCCTGGGAAGTCTTGGCGGGGTCTTGTCCATGCGTTTTCGGCACGGTCCCGTGGTCGTTGTGGCCTTGATACTCATGATAGGGGGGCTCGGATGGATTTTTGAAAAAATGCCAATCCTATGACCTTCATCCAGCGGTTCTGGATGGTTTTTCACTGGTAATTGTTTTTTTACTAGTTTTTTCAGTTTTTTGGAGGTCCGAATCTTTGGACGCCGATTTTTTACGGCTCGCCCCCGGCCCGTTGAAAAAAATAATAAATTTCCCCCTATGAATCCCTTGGCAGCCGCAATTAATTGTGATATTTGGCACAAGCGTTCTTCATGCATTGGATACAATTCCTACTGATGAAGTAATTTTTTTTCTTTCAATTGAGGAGGTTAATCATGGCAGTGTATGTATTTGGTCACAAGAATCCCGATTCCGATACCGTTTGTGGCGCTATCGCCCTGGCCGATCTGCAGAGCAAACTGGGGGTCGAGGCCCTTCCCGTCACCCAGGGCGCGATCAATCCTGAATCCGCTTTTATCCTGGAAAAGTTCGGCGTTGCCGTTCCCGAGGTCAAAACCTCTTTTGCCGGGGAAAAAGTCATGCTCGTGGACCACTCCGATCTGGCCCAGAGCCCTGACGATCTGAAGGAAGCCGAAGTTCTCGGTATTGTCGACCACCACAAACTGGGCGACGTGACCACTCCCAATCCCCTGGAATGCTGGATCTGGCCTGTTGGCTGTTCCTGCACCGTCCTCAAGGCGATGTACGATTTCTACGGTGTGGAGATCCCCAAGAGCATCGCCGGTCTCATGCTTTGTGCCATTCTGAGCGATACGGTTATCTTCAAATCCGCCACATGCACGGAAAAGGACAAGAAGGCCGCTGAAGAACTGGCCAAGATCGCCGGCGAATCCGACCTGCAGGCCCTGGGTATGAAGATGTTCGAGGTCAAGTCCGCGATCAAGGGCACGCCCATGCGTGAACTGGTCGAACGTGACTACAAGGATTTTAACATGAACGGAAACAAGGTCGGCATTGGTCAGCTCGAGCTGGTCGATCTCGCCCTGGTCGCCGACATCAAGGAAGATCTGGCCAAGGATATCCAGGCTCTCAAGGAAGAAGGCAATCGTCATTCCGTATTCCTGATGCTCACCGACATCATGAAGGAAGGAACCGAAATGCTTATCGTTTCCGACGACGAATCCGTTGTCGAGAAGGCCTTTGGTGCGAAACCCGAAGGTGGCAAGGTCTGGTTGGACGGTGTCATGAGCCGCAAAAAGCAGGTTGTGCCCAACTTTGAGAAAGCCTTTGCATAGAAAATCCTCGTTGCTGTAGTGTTCAAAGGCCCGCTGCAAGTCACTTGCAGCGGGCCTTTGTTGTCACGTGGTACCGAAGCCGATAAAAACCGATTGCCACCTGGAATATTTCCCTCTACACCGTTTCTCCATATTCCATACACGAAAGGAGCGACAATGAGCGATACACTTGATGCTTTTTTGGACGACCTGCAGAATCGTGTTTTCGAGGATACTCGAGAAAACATGGGCGAAGAGGTTTATAAGCGGTGGCGTACTCCCATTCGCCTTGAAAAAATGAACAACCCCTCTGCAACGGCCGCCTTGACGGGCAGCTGCGGGGACACCATCACCATCTATCTCGATATCGAGAAGGATGTGGTCAAAAAGGCCCGGTTCGAGACCACGGGGTGCGGTTCGAGCCAGGTCAGCGGGGAAGTTGCCTGTGAGTATGCAGAAAACAAGACCGTGGAGCAGGCGGGCATGCTTGATGGCAAAGACGTCCTAGAAACTCTGGGTGGGCTCCCCGAGGAAAATGAACATTGCGCCTATCTCGCGGCCGAGACGTTGCGCGAGGCGGTACACAAATATTTGGAAAAGGAAAAAAAGTAGGAGGGGGGGGATAGTGCGCAGGGCGGACTGCGTTGCGTGGAGGGGCGTGGTTAGACCGACGGTCCCCCCACGTGTCCTGCCTTTTGGCTGCGTTTCTCCTGCCTCCCTGTTTCTTTTTGGTCACACCGGAGCGTAATGACCACGATTTCGCCGGGGCAGTTGAATCGGACAGGAACGCCCGAGACCCCGACACCGTTACTGGTATACCCCTGCATGTCCCCTTCAGACCATCGACCAACGCAGACACGGCGTGGGGCCTTACAGTGAGTGAACACCGGGCCGATAGGAGGAATTTGGATCTGTCCTCCGTGGGTGTGCCCGGCAAGGTAGAGATCGGCCCTGTGGGAGACCTGTCTATAGAGTTCCGGAGAATGGGCCAGAAAGAGGGTGCATGCCTTGGGGGGAATATCTCCAAAGGTCTGGCCGATATCTTCGCACTTGTAGTAATGGGGGTCATCGGTCCCGGCGATCCACAGCTTTTTCCCGTCTTTCTCAAGGCAGATGGCGTCGTTTACCAGAACATGGACCCCCATTCCGCTGAGGGCTTCGGTCATCTCGATACAATCATGATTGCCCAACACGGCAATGATCCCATGGTGTGACTTGACCGCCCCGGTGACCATTCCAAGCCGAGTTAGGGAGTCCCGGCAGCTGCCATGCGTGGCCATGCGATAATCCCCCCCGAGCAGACACAGGTCCACCTCGATTTCTGGAAGCATTGTAATGAGTCGCTCAGAGAGCCCCTGGAGTCCGTCGAGGTGCAGATCACTCATAAACAGGATGCGCATTCCGTCGAACGGGGGAGGGAGGGTTGCAAGCTCCACGACCAGGTCTTTGCGCTGAAAAAAGAGGGCATTGGCCTTCCCCCGGGAGTAGATCCCCATCGTCTTGAACACCGTTTGGATGACCAGGTGGTAGTATATCGCGTCTTCAAAATGGATGAAGCTGCGCCAGAATCTGGATTGTAAATGGCAGGAAGCGAATTCTTTGGCCAGAATCCGGGGCTTGAGGGGGCGTGGATAGGGAGCGTATCTGGTGGTTGCCGATCGCAAGAACGTTTTGTACAAACGTGATCCCACATATGCCCCGATGGAAAAGAGAACCAAAAGGGTGGCGGTACCAAGCCAGGTGGATCCGAAACGGTATTTGAGCAGTACAAGGGGCAATACACCTTCCACGCCTTGGTCCAGCCCCGGAAAATCGTTCCCGCTCGAGATTTTGAGACGGCGTTTGAGAAAGCTCGAACACAGATCACCGGTCATGCTCAGTACGGCACAAAAAAAACCGGTCCACAGGGTCAACCCAAAAGCGTATCCGAAAAAAGAGCCGCAAACCAATGCCGCACCGATCCCCCTAAAGGTCTTGTGCGGTCCGAAAAGGGGCTCACCATCCCTCCATCTTTTTCCCCCATCAACGGGGAATATGCCCTTATCCTCGAAAAAATAGGCGGCAAGGGGAGGGGCAAAATTGATCAGCCAGAGTAAGAGCAATATTTTTAGGTACAGGAGCATGGTACATAGAAGGGGATAGGGTGGAAGGCTGGTTTGCACTCCGATACAGGTTTTCATTATGTGTGACAACTGGAGTCTTTCAGTTTTGGTTTTTTTATTCCAGGACTTTTCTTTGTCCCCGTGAAGGTGTAGGTGGTCCGGAACATGAAAATGTCCATGTGACAAGTGATACCCACGAACCATTCACACAAGGAGCTGTTCATGGCGGAAAACGATGTTTTGGCGCAGGTCGATGCGTTCCTGGCAGAATGGCAGGATAGCGAGGCCCAGCCCAAAAAAGCATTCATGCGGTTGAGGGACTATCTCAAAGGACTCACGGACTGTACTCTGGAATTCAACGCCCGGCCCGGAGTGACCTATTCCCTGCGGGGCAAACACAACGACCAGTCCAAGCGTCCCCTTTTCGTCATGGCCGACGTGATCGACGACGACCCTACGGAGCGCTGGCTTTCCGTGTGTTTTTATGCCGAACTCATCAGCGATCCTGACGAGCTCGGCGAGTACGCTCCTGAAGGACTTTTTGGCGAAGACGCCTGCTGTTTTGATATCGACGGGTATGAAGAGGGCCCTCTTGCCTATGTGGAAAAGCGCATCGACGAAGCATGGGAGGCCGCAGCCAAGGAATGATGGAACGATTGAGATGAGTGTCCACGCCCGGTCCGTTCCCCAAACGAACCGGGCATTTTTTTATCTCTGCAAGTGGAACTATGTATGACATTTTTTACCGATTGGATCACCACCCAAAAAAGACGGATCAAAGCCCGTGGGCTGTGGCGTGAAATCCCGAATATCGATTCCGGGGCCGATCTGCTCGTTCATCTGGACGGGAAAGAGGCCATCAATCTGGCTTCCAATAATTATCTCGGCCTGGCGGGAAAAAACGTGATGCAGGAAGCGGCCGTGCATGCGACCACGGCATACGGAACCTCCAGCGGTGCTTCCCGGCTGGTGACCGGAACATTCGCAATGTACGGAAAGCTCGAGACCGCTCTTGCCGGACTCAAGAATCAGGAAGCCAGTTTGATTTTCGGATCCGGCTATGCGGCCAATCTGGGACTTGTGACCACTCTTGCAGATCGAAAAAGCGTTGTTTTTTCCGATCGTCTGAACCACGCATCCATCGTGGACGGGATTGTCTTGTCCAGGGCCCATCACGTCCGCTACCGGCATAACGACATGGATCATCTGGCCTACTGTCTGGAAAAATACCGGGACGTTCCCCAAAAGCTCCTGGTCACCGATTCCGTGTTCAGCATGGACGGGGACCGTGCGGACCTGTGCGCCATCGTTGCGTTATGCAAAGAACATGGCGTGGTCATGGCCGTTGATGAGGCCCATGCCACCGGAATTCTGGGGCGTGGGCAGGGGCTTGCCTGTGAACTGGGGGTCGAACAGGAGATCCAGCTGCATATGGGGACGTTGAGCAAGGGGCTTGGGTCCTATGGGGGGTTTGTCTGCGCCCGGCAGGGTGCTGTTGATATACTCAAGAATCTGGCCCGTTCGTTTATCTTTTCAACGGCCCTGCCGCCCGCAGTGATCGGGGCGGGACTCTGCGGGGTTGACTGGGTGAACGACCATCCAGACCAAGGACAGATTTTACTTAATAATTCCAATCGAATGCGTGAATTTCTCTCGGCTCTGGAATTTAATGTCGGCCCCTCGTCCACCCAGATCATTCCGGTGATCATCGGAGATAATGGAAAGACCTTGTGGGCCCGTGACCATCTTCTGGGATCCGGGGTGCTCGTTTCAGCCATCCGACCACCCACCGTGCCCGAGGGAACCGCCAGGTTACGGCTGGCCCTGAGGGCCGATATGCGGGAAGAGCACCGGGCCAAGGTTATGGACGCCTTTGTCCGGTTGCAGGAGGACATGGCATGAACCAACCGGAGCAATTCTGTTTTCTTTCGGGATGGGCCGGGTACGCGGCGCTGTTTCCGCGCTTGGGCGGGCTATCCCACTTCCAGGTTCCATTTTCTCCTTTTGGCGAGCAGAAGGTGAAGGATACCATCATCAATCAGGTTCACGCGCAGACACTCGTGGCCTGGTCAACGGGAGCGCATATGGTCCTCAAGTGGGGAGGAGCTGTGTGGGATCGTTTTGCAAGGGTCGTGCTCATCGCCCCGTTTTTCGATTTCACCCGCTGTCTGCCGCCCCGGATCATACGGAGTATGCAGGATCGTCTTGCAAGCAAAGGGGCTGGGGTGCTCTCGGAGTTCTACGCCAATTGTGGGGTCCCGGGTGGTGTCGGCGTAAATTTTGAAGATGTGTGCATCCCGGAACTTGTCGAGGGCTTGGACTATCTGCTCGAGTCCCGATGTTCTCTTGCAGGGTGTGCGGATACAGGCACCGATATCCATCTGGTCCATGGATCAAAGGACAAGATCGTACCCCTTCGCGCCTTCCGGGAGGTCTGCTCCGCTCTGCCCCAGGCTACTGTCCATCGCCTTGCATGCGGCCACTTTGTGGACGAGCAATGCATTATCCCTCTTGTCGAGTCGATCAGCCAGTGAAAGCACGCATCAAAAACGCCTTTGACCGCGCCAGCCGGTCGTATGAGAAGTGGGCCCTTGTCCAGCGGGACGTGGCCCTCGACTGTGCTGGTCTGGTGGCGGAACGAACCTATGACAACGTCCTTGAGATCGGTTCCGGCGCGGGATTTTTGACCACGCATCTTGCTTCCAGGATCAATCCCCGCGTCTATCTGGCCCTGGATCTTGCTCATGGCATGGCCATAAAGCCTGTCTTTTCCTCGCTTTCTCATGTCTTCCCCCTTGTGGGCGATGGGGAGAACCCACCCCTGCTTCCGGAATGTGTCGATCTTCTGGTCAGTTCTTCCTCCCTGCAATGGTATCTCGAACCGGAAAGGTCGATCCCCGACAATATGGCCCTGCTCCGCCCTGGCGGTGATTTTGCCATTGCCTTGTTTGTCGAAGGTACGATGAGAGAACTCGGAGACGTGAGCAGAGACACCGGATTCGCCTCGGTCTTTCCTATGCGCTCGGCCGCGTATTATGAACGGATCATGGCAGGAATCGGCGGGATCAGCTGGGAAAGCCGAACCCGTACCCGGATGATACACTATGAATCGGTCAAGGCGTTCCTGCGTGCCCACCAGGGAACAGGCGCCGGGGCCACGCCGAACATGGGCAGGGTAGGGAGACGCAGGTATGCGGATTTCTGCAGGGAGTACGCGGCCAGGTATAAGGATGGGGAGGGAATTCGGGCCACGTATGAAGTGGTGTATCTTTATGGGAGGAAGCGATGAAAAGGTGGAAATTGTACCCCTCCAGCCCGTTGTATCGTCACGACATAATGGTAAAAACGCAGGGTCCTGCCCCTTGTGTGTTCCTTTCCGGTCAACATTGCTGAAATTTTCGAATTATTTCATCCGTACTCGAGCCCGAGGTCCTCGAGAAGTCCGAGATCCTGTTCCAGCGTTCTTCCTTTTCGGGTCAGATAGTTACCGGTCATGATCCCGCTGGCACCTGCCTGGAAAACCATTGGGTGCAGTTCCTTCAGGTTGGCCACCCGCCCGCCGCAGACGATGATTTCCTTGTCGGGCAGGGCGAACCGGAACAGGGCGATGCGTCGCAGACATTCCAGAGGACGCAGCGGACGTGCATGTTCAAGCGGGGTCCCCGGAATGGGGATGAGAAAATTCATGGGTACGGCGTCCACATCGATGTCCCGCAGGGTCAGGGCCAGATCAAGGGTCTGTTCCAGACTTTCACCCAGTCCGAAGATGCCTCCGGAACACACCTCAAGGCCAACCTCCTTGGCCGCGCGCAGGGTTGCCACCCGTTCCTTGAAGCGGTGGGTGGTGCAGATGGACGGGAAGAGTTCGGCGCAGGTTTCCAGATTGTGATGGTATCTGGTCATCCCGTTTCTCTTGAGTTCCGCCAGGTCTTCCCTGTGGAGGATCCCAAGCGATGCACACAGCTTGATGTCCTTGCCTTTGAGATCCCCCATGGCTCTGGCCACGTGGGGGATCTCTTTTTGGGGAAGCCTCCGTCCCGAGGTGACCAGGGAATAGCGGTTGATGGGGGAACGTGAGGCACGCACACCGCCTTCTACCATTTTTCCGTGGGGCAGAAGGGGATAGGTGGGAACATCCGTGTCAAAGTGTGATGATTGGGCGCAGTAGCTGCAATCTTCCGAACATCGGCCAGATTTGGCGTTCTGTATGGTGCACAGGTGGATTGACGGGCCGAAAAAATGGGTTCGAATGTGTTCGGTTCCGGCAAAGAGTTTGGTCAGATTGCCTTCGGGAATATCGGTCAGTTCCAGGAGCTCTTCACGGTCAAGGCGGATGGTCAGGGCCTTTTCAGCCAGCTCGGCAATGCGATGTATGGAGAGGTTCATGAGGGGTGTGTACCAAAGAGACGGTTGAAACAATCGGTCAGCATGGATGAAGACACGGGGTCGAGTTCTGGAATTTGACCAAGAATCGGTACCGTGCCGAAATGGGTAATGGCCGTAGCAGTATCGTCGTTGATAGCTCTGTTCAGGATCACCCCGGCCACGGGAATGGAGCGAAGGGCCAGGGCCTGCAGAGAGAGTAGGGTCTGGTTGATGGTTCCGAGGCGGTTGGCAGCCACAAGAACCACGGGAAGCCCCAGATGTGCGATCAGGTCGATCATCAGTTCCCTATCGTTCAAGGGAACCATGAGGCCGCCCGCCCCCTCAACGACCAGGCGAGACGTGGTCGTGGCTGCCGGATTCCTGGACGGAATGGTTACCCTGGATATATCGATGCGAACATTTTCACGCTGGGCAGCCAGATGGGGAGAAAGAGGGGCCTTGAAGGTGTAGACGGGCGGGACAAAACGGTCGTTGGACAGGTTGGTCAAGTGCCTGACGGTATCCGTGTCCGAACCCTGTTCGGTGCCGCTTTGGACAGGTTTGAAATATGTCGCTCCAAGCCCCTTGGTGAGCATGGCCGCCACCACGGTCTTACCGATATCCGTATCCGTTCCGGTGATGAAAAAGCGATCCGGGAAAATTGAGGGCATGGTCTGCTTCGGGGGGTAAGTGGAGGCGTTCGTCAACGCGGGAACCCATGCCCTTGCGGGCGGACTCCTGTCAATCACGGCTGCATGGCTACGACATCCCTGATGGCCCGGGTCAAACGGCTCAGGTCATCCGATCCGATGATATACGGCGGCATGATATAGATAAGGCGTCCAAAGGGACGTATCCACACACCCTGATCCACAAAAAATGCCTGTAACTTGGCCATGTCCACGGGATCATGCATCTCCACCACGCCGATCGCACCGATCACCCTGACATCGGCAACCTTTCCGGATGAACGGCACGGCTCGAGTTCCAGCCGGAGCTGATCGCCAATGTTCCTGATTGTTTTCTGCCATGGGGTGGACAGGAGAAGTTGCAGGGACGCGCAGGCAACCGAACATGCAAGGGGATTGCCCATGAAGGTGGGGCCGTGCATCAGGGAAGATGCCGAGCCGCTGGAAATGGTTTCTGCCACAGTGTCCGTGGTGAGCGTAGCTGCAAGGGTCATGTACCCCCCGGTGAGAGCCTTGCCCACGCACATGATGTCCGGGGTGATTTCCGCGTGTTCGCAGGCGAACATGGTCCCGGTTCTTCCAAAACCCGTTGCAATCTCATCGGCGATCAAGAGAACATTATGGGTGTTACAGAGCTCTCGCACCCGGGCGAGATACTCTGGCGCATAGAACCACATGCCTCCGGCCCCCTGAACGATGGGTTCGAGAATGACAGCGGCCAGCTCGTGAGCATGACGCTGTATGAGCATTTCGAATCCGTCTATACATTCCGGGGGGAAGGGCTGGTCGAATCTGCAGGCCGGGCGCGGCGCAAACACATGTTCAGGCAAGACGTGTCTGAAGATTTCGTGCATCCCCGTCACCGGGTCGCACACACTCATGGCCCCGAAGGTATCCCCGTGATACCCCCCACGGATGGTCATGAGTCGGTTTTTCTGGCCATACCCCTGAGAAAACCAGTACTGAAAGGCCATCTTGAGGGCCACTTCCACGGAAACCGACCCCGAATCCGCCGGAAAAACCCGAGTGATCCCGGCCGGTGCGAGATCGGTCAGCAAACGAGAAAGGGTGACCGCCGGCTCATGGGTCAGCCCGCCGAACATGACATGGGACATCTCTTTCATCTGATCGGCCAGTGCTTTGTTGAGCACCGGATGGTTGTACCCGTGGATGGCAGCCCACCAGGAAGACATCCCGTCGATGAGTTCCCGCCCGTCGGCCAGGGTGATACGAACCCCCCTGGCCGAACGAACCGGAAAGACCGGCAGGGGATCGATCATCGAGGTGTAGGGATGCCAGAGATGTTCTCGGTCAAATGCAAGAAGTTCGTTGGTGGATTGATACATGGTAGTATTCTTTTTATAGGAACTCCGAGCGGACGCTCGGCACTATGGTTACAAAGAGAGAGAAAAATAAGGACAGGTTGTGCAGCCTAACGACGATATATGTACTATGCAGAACGTGCGTTAGTGAAATTTGCACAGTGAACAGTCTTCATTGCGCAAAAAGATGTAACCATGCGCAAGCGTAGTTTTTCTATTGTGCATGGATCCGTGCAACTTTTTAGGTCAAGAACATTTTTATATGTGGAGTCTCTCCCTATACCTCAAACAACATCTCCAAATCATCCCTGGTCAAGGACTTCCATGCACTCTGACCGGGAATGATCGAATCGGCAATCCCCTTTTTCTGTTCTTGGAGCTTCAAGATCTTTTCCTCTACAGTATTTTCACAGATCATTTTGTAGGAAAAGACCTGTCTTGTCTGGCCGATGCGGTGGGTTCGGTCGGTCGCCTGGGCCTCTACTGCAGGATTCCACCACGGATCATAATGGACCACGTAGTCGGCCGAGGTCAGATTGAGACCCGTGCCGCCCGCCTTGAGAGAAATGAGGAAAATGGGGATATCCGGGTTGTTGTTAAACCGGTCTACTTGATCGAAACGGTCCTTGCTGGTGCCGTCGAGATAGGCGAAGGGGATTTCCTCGATGGTCAGCCAGGAGCGGATGATGTGCAGCATCTGGACGAACTGGGAGAAGACCAGCACCTTGTGGCCGTCCTCGATGATGGTCTGGGACAGATTCTTGAAGGCCTCGAATTTACCCGATGACATATTCGTGTTCACGCCCGGCATATCCAGCTTGAGCAATCGGGGGTGACAACAGATCTGCCTGAGTTTGAGCAAGGCGTCCAGGATGGACATCTGGCTGCCGGCCACTCCCTTCTCGTCCACCTTTTGCATGACCTGTTCCTTGAGCTTCTTGGCCAGGGCGGAATAGAGCTCTGTCTGCTCCTCGAGGAGGGCGGAGTAGAAAACGTTTTCGACCTTGGGGGGCAGATCCTTGGCCACCTCGGATTTTGTCCGGCGAAGAATGAACGGCTTCACTCGGGCCTGGAGGTAATCCAGGCTTTCCTGGTCCCCATCCTTGATCGGCTTGATGAATCCTTTCTGGAAGGCGGATTGCGAACCCAAAAAGCCGGGCATGAGGAATTCAAACAGGGACCAGAGTTCCAGAAGGTTGTTTTCGATGGGTGTTCCAGAGAGACAGAGCCGTAGCTTGGCATCGATTTTTCTGACCGAGCGGGCCGTGATCGTGTTCGGATTCTTGATATTCTGGGCCTCGTCAAGGATCACGCTGCTGTATTCGTACTTGAGTATTTCTTCCAGATCACGGCGCAACAGGGCATAAGTGGTCAGGACCAGTTCGGATTTGGGGATTTTTTTGAACAGTCCTTCCCGCCTGGATCCGTAAATGACCAGCCGTTTCATGTCCGGCACAAATTTTTGCGCCTCCCTTTCCCAGTTGGGCAAAACCGAGGTCGGCACGATGATCAGGTTGGGTTCCTTGGTCTTCTGGTTCTTCATGTACTGGAGGAAGGACAATGTCTGGATGGTTTTCCCCAGCCCCATTTCATCGGCCAGGATGCCCCCGAAATGGTATTCCTTGAGAAAATTGAGATAACTGAGCCCCTGGCACTGGTAAGGACGGAGGGTGGCCTGGACCTGTGAAGGGGTCTCGAGCTCCTTGATCTCCTTGAACGTGTGGATCTTATCCCTCAGGGTATCCCAGAAGGAATCCGCTTCGGTGTCCGGAATATCTTCGAGGATCTTGTCCAGGACCGGAGCCTCGAAATTTTGGAACTGCTTTTTGGGGGGCTTTTCCGGATCGAGTCCCATGGCATGGAGTTTGTGCCCCAGCCTTTCGAGCCACGGCTCCGGTAAGCCGGTGTACGATCCGTCTTTGAGCTGAACATAGCGTTTGCCGTTGGTCCATGCTTTCCAGATTTTTTCGATTGGAACGCTCAAATCGTCGTATTCGACGTTGATATCCAGGTTGAACCACTTGTCGTCATCCTGGGTCTCTACCTTGGCTACGACACTGGGCGGGGTCAATCTCACCTTGAACCGGGTCAGGTCCTTTTCCCCGAAGACCCGGTACTCCTCGATCACCTTGGGATAGGCGTCCAGGAGGAAGACAATGGCCTCCTCGGGCTCGAGGAACCACAGGGCATTGCTTCTGGACTGGAATCCCATGTCCACGAGCATGGTCAACAATTTTTCTTCTTTGTCCTGATCACGGCGTAAAAGAAAGGATTTGCCTTCGAACTGGTAGCTTCCGGTCTGGAAATCCTGGTTGGGTCCGGGCAGAGTGATTTCGCCGTGTTCTGTCTCGTAGATATTCTGGATCTCAAGGGTCAGCAGGCTCCCTTCCTCACCCAAAAACAGTTTTGGGTTATACGTGGCAGGGACGAAAATGGGGGCCATACGTTCCAAGAATTCATCCTGGCCGTAGAGATCCGATGACGGGATTTTGGTCCACACTCGGTCGAGAAATTCAGAAATATCGGAATTGGGGATGACCGGTTGTTCCGTGACCAATTCCTGGACCAGGCTCGGGGAAAGCCCGGTCTGCAGGGGATAGAAATTATGCTTCCAGCATACCCATAGGGGCAGGTTCCCGTAGAAATAGACCTCGTGACTGGTGATGGAGAAAGGAACCTTGCCTTCGCGGCCAAGCATGAGTTCAAACCCCAATCCCTCATCATTGATCCGTGGGCTGACCTGGAGCCGCATGGGGGTACTTTCGATACGTATCGGTGTTTCTGAATCCTGCCAGAAAAGATAATACTCCTTGCGGATGGCCCAAAAAAACCACGTCAGAAGTCCAAAGGGGATTTCCACCCGGTGGCCGTAATAGTCCAGATACTGTCCGATCTGTTCGCATACTCGGGGAAGCTGGGGAGAGACCTCGCACCAATTGGGATTACGGATGATCTGTTCGAGCGTGATGGGATTCTGGACCGTCGACAGTCCTGATTTATTTTGTCTTGCCCTGTAAAATTCAATCTGTAATCGTCCATTTTCGGGAAAAAAACGATATATTAGATAGTGTTGTCCTGCCTCTGGTTCTAGTTCGGTAGAAAAAAACAGTCTGAAATTTTGTTTCCAGTCTGTTTTTGGGCTGACGATATCACTCTCCTGGTCTTCAGAAAGCGTTTTTGAAAGCTTCACCAATGTCGCTGCCGCGTGCTTGCAGGCTCCGGTAAAGGATTCAGCACAGTTGCAATATACGTTGATATTCCCCTGATCCAGGTTGATTCCTATTTCCGAGTTGTATACTTGGAAATCATCACCTTGGATTTGTCCTTCAATATCCCAAGAAAACTCGTTTTTCTGGATATTGAGTTTTTGGATGCGATCGTCCATGACAATGGCCTTGGCACCCTCGAGGATATACTCGGGGATATTGTCGTTTATGTATTCACTCAGAAGAGTTCTAACTCTTTGCTCTTCTTGATTATTCATGAGATCTTCCGCTCCTTGAAACTCTATTGATTCGGATTTACATGCTTTTCTGTGACAATTCAGGAATCAGGATTGCGAATTTAAGAAATTACGTAACCATTCGGGTAGCTCTTCAAAAAATCAGAATCGGGTCCTGTATCTTAACATTTCTAAAATACGCCAATTTACTGAATTTGTTGATCAACACGCAGAGTAGTGTTGCATCATAAGATAGTATACCATCAAAATTTTATCCTGAACAGGTCCTCTTTTTTAAGAGATATTTTTTCGGCAGTCCGGTCCATCCTTCTTGACGGTTCGTCATCGGTCGGCTCCCCGGAGGATCCACAGACTTGCGACGGCGTGGGATGGAATGCCGGTGCTCCGAGAGTTGTATGATATAAACACAAAAAATTGTCATACGTTTTTACAACGAACAACAAACGATTGTGCCATTTAATCAAAGTCGGATTTTTTTTCAAGCACTTCCTGAAAATTATGTAGGCTGTGTCAGTATTTTTGGCATCCCGAAAAAACGAAAAATATATCAAGGGTATCACTATGCGATGGGTATGGATTTTTTTCTTCGTGGGAACCGGCCTCTGTCTCTTGGGATGTGATTCTTTTGAATCACCTCCATCCTTGTCCGATAAAGAGACCGCGCAATACCCAACAGACGGTCCGCCCCAGCCAGGGGGGAGAATCATAATGGGATCGATCGGCGAGCCGAGCAACCTCATCCCCCCTCTGGCCTCGGATGGGGCCTCGCATGAGGTGGCGGATTATATATACGTCGCCTTGCTGCGCTACAACAAAAACATTGAACTTGAACCCTGGGCGGCCCGTTCCTATGAGGTTTTCGACGGTGGACTCAGGTTCCGATTCCGGCTCCGCAAGGATATTCGCTGGTCCGACGGGGTTCCTTTGACAGCCGAGGATGTCCTGTTCACCTATCGACTCATGATCGATCCCGGAACACCCACCGCCTATGCCGAAAACTTTAAGGCCATCAAAAAATTCACCCTCCTTGATACATATACTTTTGAGGTCGAATACGCCCAGCCCTTTGCCCGCGCCTTGGTTACCTGGGCCTCCTCGATATTGCCCAAACATATCCTTGAAAACGAAAATCTTCTGGACACTCCCTACAGCCGGGCTCCGGTGGGGGCCGGACCGTACACACTCCAGGAATGGGAGCCGGGAAGAAGGATCGTGCTGACCTCCAACGAGGACTATTTCGAGGGAAGGCCGAATATCGACAGCGTGGTCTATCGGTTCATCCCCGATACCACGACCATGTTCATGGAGCTCAAGTCCGGCAATCTGGACATGATGGGGCTTTCCCCCCAGCAGTACCTTTTCCAGACCAAGGGTGACCAATGGGACCAGGCCTACCACAAATTCAGGTATCTCTCCTTGAGTTACACCTACCTCGGTTATAATCTCACCAGGGAACCCTTCGACAACGTGCTTGTCCGCCGGGCCATAGCCCATGCCATCGACAAAGAGGAAATTATCAAGGGGGTCCTGCTCGGTCTGGGGAAGACGACTATCGGGCCGTACAAACCCGGGACATGGGTCTACAACACAAAGATCACCGACTATGCGTATGATCCGGATGTAGCCAAAAATCTCTTGGAAGAAGCGGGGTGGACGGATAATGACGGGGATGGGTGGCTGGACAAAGATGGACGTCCCTTGGCTTTTACCATACTCACGAACCAGGGCAATACCTTGCGCATAAAAGCGGCAACCATCATCCAGTACCGTCTCAAGAAAATCGGGATCGATGTCAAAATCCGCACGGTCGAATGGGCTACCTTCATCAAGGAGTTCGTGGATAAGGGGCGTTTTGACGCCTTGTTGTTGGGGTGGAACATTGTTCAGGATCCCGATAGTTACAATGTCTGGCATTCTTCACGGGCGGTGGCCGGGGGACTCAATTTCGTGGGATACAAAAACCCCGAACTCGATGGGCTCCTTGAAAGGGGGCGTAGACTGCTGGATCCTGCCGCCAGAAAACCGGTATACGATCGGATCCAGGAAATTTTACACAGGGACCAACCCTATTGTTTTTTGTACGTGCCCATGTCCCTGCCCATAGTCCAGGCACGTTTCCAGGGGATCGAACCGGCCCCTGCAGGGATTACCTATAATTTCAACGACTGGTGGGTCCCCGAACGTCTGCAGAGAACGCGATAAAGAAAGACACCGGGCCACCCGTCCTTCCATCTCGATTGTCGGGCTTTCACAAAAACTCCATGTCTCCACAAGACGCACATTGCCTGACACGATAACGTTTCACTTGGATGACAACAGACCATGATTCGAATCAATGAAATATTGGACAAGGTAAGTACCTATCTTCCGCCCTCGGACCAGGGGCTGATCCAGAAGGCGTATATATTTTCAGCCTCCGCCCATGCCGGACAGATCAGGCTTTCCGGGGAACCCTATTTGTCCCATCCATTGGAGGTCGCCAATATTCTTGCCGGACTCCAACTCGATGCCCCGACCATCTCCGCAGGGCTTCTGCACGACACCATCGAAGACACCGTGGCGACCAGGGAAGATCTGGCCAAGCAATTTGGTGAGGATGTCGCCCATGTCGTGGATGGCGTGAGCAAGATCAGCAAGATGAAATTCGATTCCCGGGAGGAGGCCCAGGCTGAGAACATCCGCAAGATGATTCTGGCCATGGCGGACGACATTCGGGTGATCATGGTCAAGCTCGCTGACCGGTTGCACAACATGCGTACCCTGGAGTTCCAAAAAGAGATCAAGCAGCGACTGATCGCCCAGGAGACCATGGATATCTATGCTCCCCTGGCCAACCGCCTCGGTCTGTACATCCTCAAGATCCAGCTCGAAGACCTGAGCCTCCGCTATCAGAAACCCGACATCTACAGCCAGATCCAGGAAGGGCTCAAGCAACACCAGGTTGCCGGACAGGGATACATCGGCAATGTGTGTACGCTTCTTGGCGATCTGCTTGAAGAAAACAATGTCGACGGGACCGTATCCGGGCGGATCAAACACGCCTACAGCATTTACCACAAGATGAAGAGTCAGGGGCTGACCTTTGAACAGATCTACGACCTGATCGCCTTCAGGGTCAAAGTGAAGACCATAAAGGATTGCTATACCGTGCTCGGATTGGTCCATTCCCTCTGGAAACCGGTACCCGGACGTTTCAAGGATTATATCTCCATGCCCAAGGCCAATATGTACCAGAGCCTGCATACCACGGTCATTGGTCCCGAGGGAGAACGGATTGAAATCCAGATACGGACCGATGAGATGCACAAGCTTGCCGAATACGGTGTCGCGGCCCACTGGATCTACAAAGAAGGCTCAAGGCTCAAGGAAAAGGATGCGGACCGGTTTTCATGGTTGCGGCAGATACTCGACTGGCAGGGAGAACTGAAGAATCCGAGAGAGTTCATGTCTTCCCTTAGATTCGACCTTTTCCAGGATGAGGTCTACGTCTTCACCCCCCGGGGCCAGGTCAAGGAGTTACCCGAAGGGGCGACCCCGGTCGATTTCGCCTACACCATCCATACAGAGGTGGGCAACCAGTGTTCCGGGGCCAAGGTCAATGGGCGGTTGGTTCCCCTGAATACCCCGCTGGTCAATGGGGATACGGTGGAAATCATCACCACCCAGGGACGTCATCCCAGCAGCGACTGGATGCAGTTCGTGAAAACCGCCAAGGCCAGAACCCGGATCAAGCATTGGATGCGCACCGAAGAGCGGGCCCGCTCCATCTCCCTGGCCAAGGAGGTTTTGGAAAAAGAGGGGCGCAAATTGGGGATCAATTTCCCCAGGGTTCTCAAAAACGGCGATCTTGAACCCATCGCCAAGGACATGTCCCTAAAGACGGTGGAGGATCTCCTTTCCGCCGTGGGGTATGCCCGTATCACTCCCAAGCAGTTGCTCCACCAGCTCTTGCCCAAGGAGGAATCCAAACCGGAAACAGAGGAAGAAAAGGCCAGGGGCCAGGAAGCTGCCAGGGTCCGGGAAGAGAAAAAACGGACCTCGGAATCAATCCGTGTACGGGGTGTCGAGGATGTCCTGGTCCGTTTCGCCCAATGTTGCAATCCCGTCCCCGGTGATCCCATTGTCGGGTATATCAGTCGTGGACGGGGGGTGACCATCCATACGCAGGATTGTCCCAACGTGGCCAACATGGAGGAAGAGCGCCTCCTTGACGTCAGCTGGGAAGATTCCGGCCACCAACGGCTCCCGGTCAAAATCAAGATGAAATGCAAGAACCAGCGTGGGGTATTGGCCACAATAGCCAACCGGCTTGCCGAGGAAGACGTGAACATCGAATCGGGCAATTTCAAATCGGACATCGATGGGAACACGGAGATCTTTTTGACGGTCCAGGTCCGCGATACTACCCATCTTTACGAAACCATCGACAAATTAAGAAATCTTTCACCCGTTCTGGAGATCATACGTAAGACCACGGATTGATCCACGGGCAATCCCTTCCGTGACTGGAGTGGGATTCCCATGCCCCCTGTTGTTTGTTGATGTAGTACGTGCCGAACCGTGTCCGTAAAATCCGGCACATTCTGTTTTATGCGGAGGAAAGCCCGGGAATTGTCCCGGGCTTTCCTCTTTTTGTATCTATAGTACATTGAATATGTTCGCAAAAATTATATCTATATTTTGGAAACAAAAATGCAAGATATAAATTGATAGAGAAAAACCACATTGCACCGTTGGGTATGAAAAAATCTGCTGACTATTCGATCATACGGATAGCGATAAAGGCATATGGACCGTGAACCGTTGAACAGATTTTTGGGAACAGGGACGCGACATCTATTCGATAGTCTGCCAGGATTCGTAACAAGGGAGGGGTGATGAAATGGTTAGATGTTTTGAAAACGGTGTTTGTCATTTTTTGCATACCGTTCGCAATAACGAGGAGTGTCCATGCCTTTTACAGCCCTTCATATACGATCATGCCCCTTGGTAACTCGATCACTCGAGGATACGGGGAGTCGGATCCATCAGGTATGTATTATAATGGTTATAGAAAACCACTCTATGAATTCTTTCGTGCAGAAGGATACGACATCGATTATGTCGGTTTGCAACAGGCGGGCCGGTTTGAAGATCCGGACAACGAGTCTTTTGGGGGAAGAACTGCCGATGAACTAGGTGCCAATATTTACGGTTGGCTTGAAAGCAATCCTGCCGATATCGTCCTTTTACACATAGGAACCAACGATATTACCGCCCACCAAGCACCGTACGAAATCGTCACAGAGGTGGAGACCGTTCTCGATGAAATCGATAGGTACGATGGAGAAACGATAGTCCTCGTTGCCCAGATCATCAATCTGGTCGAGGAGGATGGTGCGGAGATCTATCGCAATAGCACCTCGGAGTTCAACTCGTTGCTGGCAGATATGGTCCGGGAACGTCTCGGAGCAGGGGATAAACTTGTCCTGGTCAACCAGGAGGAACCCTTGGACTATTCATTGGGAAGTACGGATTTCTTCGATATGCGCCATCCCTCGGAAATCGGATACCAAAAAATGGCCGATACCTGGTATTGGCCCCTCAAGGATGTCCTGGACCGGTCCGATCTGCCCCCATTGGAAGCTGGAGAGTTCGCGGCCGATCATTCCTGGCGAAGAATCACCTTCGAGCGTAGATACCTTGATCCTGTTGTCGTCGTCAGCCCCATGGGATCAGGGGATGATGACCCCGGAGTGGTTCGGGTCCGTAATGTCAATGCAACGGGATGTGACATCCGTATCCAAGGATGGGACTACCTGTCTGACGACCATGGCCCGGAACAGATTGGGTATGTCATTGTGGAGCGGGGCTGTTATACATTGAACGATGGGACCATGGTCTGCGCAGATTACATGGACACGGATCTGACGCAGGAATTTGGGGAGGTTCTTTTTACCAACGCCTTTGTCCAGGCCCCTGTTGTCCTGGCGAGCATTAGCACACAAAACGAGAACGACGCTGTTTCTCTACGTATCGACACGGTACAAAACTGGGGATTTACATGCAGAATGCAGGAACAGGAAAGCAATATCCAGTCCCATGGGGTCGAAAGGGTATCATATATCGCCTGGGAGCCGTCCCAGGGTTCGTTGCACGATATTTCCTTCGAGGTACGTCGTATCGAAACGGCGGTTTCCAATGTACCGGACCGGCTTGCCTTTTCGACTCCCTTTGGATCCTCCCCCGTATTCATTGGCACGTTCCAGAGTTTTTACGGGAGCGATCCCTGCACCCTACGCTGGCTGGATAGGGACCCCTCGGGGATCTCCCTCTACGCCCAAGAGGAGTGTTCCCTGGACCAGGAAACCGAACACCGGGGTGAATCTCTGGGCTATCTCGCCCTTGTTTCCAAAAAGTCCGATATCGATGCGGACCTCGACCTTATTCCCGATTCTGAAGAGATTGGCATCTATGGAACCGACCCTTCACGCCAGGATACGGACGATGACGGGATCGGGGATGGCGAAGAGTTGGCCTACTGGGGTTCGCTATGGAACGGTGATTTTGACCGGGACGGGCTGATCCAGATCCTGGATCCGGATTCGGATAACGACGGAGATACCGATGGATATGAGATCAACAATGGTTTCGATCCACTGGATCCCGCGTCCGTCTCGCAGGGAAAGATACTGCCGAAGATCGATTCCGGGGTGATCGTTGTCGAGGGGGTATGGCAGCGTGTTGGATTTACATATACCTACAACGATCCCGTTGTGGTGGCAGGACCCCTGGGGGTCAACGAGGACGAACCGGCGACCATCAGAATCCGTAATGTGGACGCAAACGGGTTTGAAATAAAGATCCAGGAGTGGGGATACCAAGACAATGTCCACATCGGAGAGACCGTTGGATACCTGGTCATGGAACGTGGCAAGTACACTCTCGATGGAGGCGTGAGGGTGTGTGCGGACAGATTTACCACCCCCTCTTCAGGGGCCCGTTTACAGGTTGATTACCCCCAGGTCTTCAGTACGGATCCTGTGGTCCTCGCTTCGATGACCAGCGTGAATGAGAGCGAGGCGGTTGTCGGTCGGCTTTCAGAAATAAGCGTGTACGGTTTTGAATATGGATTGCAGGAAGAGGAACAGAGTGACCAGACACATGCCCAGGAAACCGTCTCGTATATTGCCTGGGAGACCTCCGCGGGGATTTTGGGGAATCTGGCTTTTGAAGTCGGGAGGACAAACGATGTCGTTACGGATGCGCCCCATTCTGTCGACTTTGCATCCTCTTTTAACGGCCACCCCGGATGGGTCGCGGGTATGCAGACGATGATAGGAACCGATCCCTGCAATGTGCGCTGTGTCGATATATCGCCGACAGGGGGTGATGTATTCATCGATGAAGAACAATCGGACAATGATGAAACCGGACACTACGGTGAGTCGGTCGGCTATATCGTCTTTTCCGCCGACCCTTCTGATGTGGATGGTGACGGCGACGGTATTCCCAATAACGAAGAAGCCGATTACGGGACCGATCCCACCTATCCGGATTCGGATAACGACGGCCTGCTCGACGGCGAGGAAGTGGGCTATTGGGGAACCTCCTGGAATCAGGATCCAGATGGGGACGGAATGGTCAATCTTCTGGATCCGGATGCGGATGGGGATGGTGATCTGGACGGGTATGAAATCGAAAACGGGTATGATCCGGCAGATCCGCGCTCCTGTTCTCCCAACCAGACCGAACTGACCGTGACCATGGGGGAAATCCGGCTCGGGACCCAATGGGAGCGGGTCGAATTCGGACACACCTTTGTCCATCCCATCGTGGTTGCCGGCCCCATAGGATTTGCCCAGAGTGGTCCGGCCATGGTCAGGATCCGTAATCTGAACGCCACCGGGTGCGAAATGGCGCTCAGGGAATGGGGATATCAAGACGGTGTCCACGGGGTCGAGGATGTGGGGTATTTTGTTATGGAGCAGGGGAGGTATATCCTTGGTGACGGGACACGGGTCTGTGGGGGGGTGATCGACACCAACGGCGGGGGGGTGCTCAATTTTCAGTTCAATCAGCAATTCAACCAGATACCGTTGGTTTTCAGTTCGATGATCACGGAAAACGATGCTTCTCCGGCAGTGGGGCGCTTGGGGAGTATCACCAAGACCGGGTTCGAATATCTGCTCATGGAAGAGGAGGCCGGTGACCAGGTCCATGGAAGTGAGATGGTCGCCTATATAGCCTGGGAAGAATTTTCAGGAACCGTGGACGGAACAACTTTTAGCGTGGTCAAACACCCTAAAGACGTGACACATAATTTTCAGACCATATCCTTTGGCCAATCCTTCACCGTGCCTCCGGTCTTTTTGGCGGACATGCAGACCTTCAACGGTGATAACACGGCCAATCTCAGGTTCCGGAACAAGACGTCCTCGGGGGTGGATATCAAGATAGAGGAGGAACAATCTTTTGATACGGAAACCGCACATGTGGGGGAACAGGTCGGGTACATGGTTTTTCCGCATTATCTGATAGACGACGATGTGGACAGTGACGGGCTGGGGAATGATGACGAAGAAACAATCTATGGGACCAATGCCACCGTTGCCGACACCGATGGTGATGGGATCATCGATGGCGAAGAACTCGCCTATTGGGGGGATGTTTGGAATACGGACACGGACAACGACGGTTTGTACAATCTTGTTGACCCCGATTCGGACGATGACGGAAGTCCGGACGGATACGAAAAACTCCATGGGTACGACCCCCTTGATCCGGATTCCTTTCCTCCGGATGAGGGAGCGATAGCCTTTGAATATGGGGAGACAACGGCTGATACGGCCTGGAAACGGATCGCTTTCCAGGAGACGTTCCGGGACCCGGTGGTTGTGGCCGGCCCCATGGGGTATTACGATACCCAGCCGGCGACCGTTTGCATCCGCAATGTCGATACGACCGGCTGTGAAATCCGGATCAAGGAGTGGAATTGTCAGGACGGCATACACGCACCGGAGTCCCTGACCTATATGGTCATGGAGCATGGGGAGTACGTTCTTGAAGACGGTACCCGCGTGAACGCTGGTTACAGAGAAATCCAGGGGGGTGGATCCGTTTTAGTCACCTTCAGCGAGCCCTGTACCGTGGAACCTGTGGTCGTTACCGCCGTGATGACACAAAGGGAATCCGATCCCGTTGTGGGCAGAATATCGGCAATCACCCCACATGGGTTCACCTATCTTCTTCAGGAAGAGGAGCAAGGGGACCAGATCCATGGTTTGGAAACCGTGGGATACATTGCCTGGGAGCCGTTTTCCGGCATCCTTGGGAATCTGGCTGTCGATGTTGGCCAGACGAGCACGTCCATGGATCACATCCTGCGGGGGATCGATTTCAATCGATCCTTTGTCGGCGTGCCCGGCGTCCTGGCCGATATGCAGACATGCCATGGGGATAACACCTGTAATCTGCGCTATGGGGAGACCAATGCACAAACGATCGGAGTGATGGTCAAGGAGGAGCAATCCTTTGATGACGAGATGGACCACGTGGCCGCGGAAATGGTGGGTTTTATCGCTTGCTCCGGCCATCCCGACGATGTGGACCTGGATCGGGACGGTATCGACAACGACCGTGAATCGGAGCTCTTCGGCACCATGCCGGACGATGATGATTCCGACGGTGACGGTTTGAAAGATGGTCAAGAGGTGCAATACTGGGGCGATGGCTGGGATGACGATATAGACGGTGACGGGATATCCAATCTTCTTGATCCGGATGCGGACAACGATGGCGATTATGACGGGTATGAGATACTCATGAACACTGATCCCGCCGATCCTTTGTCCGTCTCTCCCAGCAGCACAGATGTTGTTTTTGGGGTGGGAGAGATCCTTGTCGGGGATGCCTGGCAGCATATCGTTTTTACGACCGGATTCACCAATCCGGTCTTCGTTGCCGGCCCGATGGGCTCGAACGATGTTCTACCCGCCACGGTCAGGGTCAGGAATCTGAACGCCACAGGATGCGATATCCGTATCCAGCCGTGGGATTACCAGAGTACGGGGCATGCAAGTGAACAATTGGGATATCTGGTCATGGAGGAGGGAAAATATTCCCTTGCCGACGGTACGCGATTATGTGCAGAAAATATCGACATCCAGCAGGGTTCCGGCCAATCGGTAGCCTTTAACCAGGTTTTCAAAGGGGTTCCACGGATTTTTGCTTCTGTGGTCACCTGCAATGATCCCTCTGCGGTCATTGGACGGACCGACAAAATCACCCAAAACGGTTTCTCCTACCTGTTGCAAGAACAGGAATCCGGCGATCAGCTCCACGCCCCGGAAACGATTTCATATATCGCCTGGGAAGATTATTCCGGTACCGTGAACGGATACCGGTTCAACATCGGTTTGGCCGCATCACCCATCACACACGAAATGCAGGATGTACCATTGGATGATGGTTTTACAATGCCTCCGGTTCTTTTGGCCGACATGCAAGGTATTGCGGGAGGAAATCCCGCGAATGTGCGGCACGGTCACAAGACAGTGACAACCGTAGGATTGGCCGTTGTCGAAGAAGAATCCGCAGATGCGGAACTGGACCACTATGGTGAACAGGTGGCCTATATCGTGTGTACCCATGCTTCGGCCCTGCAGGATCTTGATGACGACGGGTTGTCCAACCTACAGGAGACAACTACCTATGGAACCGATCCCGACGATCCTGATTCCGACAACGACGGGATGGCAGATGGCGATGAAGTTGCCTATTGGGGGGATGCATGGAATCAGGATCTTGACGGCGACGGATTGATCAACCT